>JBDTIO010000207.1:0-4465 GCA_039936375.1 Caldimonas sp.
TCTTGCGTCATCACGAACACGTCGTTCCACAGCCGCGCCTCGAGATGGCTTTCGAGCTTGGGCAGGTAGAAATACGGCCCGGCGCCGCGCCCCAGCAACTCCTTGGCGTTGTGGAACATGAAGAGCGCGAAATCGAAGAAGCCGCCGTGCACGCGCTGGCCGTCGATCGTCACGTGCTTCTCGTCGAGATGCAGGCCGCGCGGGCGGACCTGCAAGGTCGCGATCTTGTCGTTGAGGCGATAGGCCTTGGTGCCGGCGGCCGATGCCTGCTCGAACGACAGCGTGCGCCGGATCGCCTGGCCGATGTTGATCTGGCCCTGGATCTGGTTCGTCCACAGGGGCGAATTGCTGTCCTCGAAATCGGTCATGTAGGAATCGGCGCCCGAGTTGAAGGCGTTGATGACCATCTTGGCGTCGACCGGGCCGGTGATCTCCACCCGGCGCAGCTGCAGCGCCTTCGGCACGGGGGCGATTTTCCAGTCGCCGTCGCGGACATGCCTCGTCTCGGCGAGGAAATCGGGCCGCTCGCCGGCGTCGAGGCGCTTGGCCCGCTCGGCGCGCGCCGCGAGCAACTTCTGGCGGCGCGGCTCGAAGGCGCGATGCAGCCGGGCGACCAACTCGAGCGCCGCCGGTGTCAGGATGGTTTCGAAGCCGGGGAGGAGGGGAGCATTGATGGCCACGCCGTGCGGCAAGGTGAGCGTCATGAGGACAGGTTCCGGGAGGGTGCGAAAGAAAAAGCGAGCACGTCGCCGAGGTTGCCGCCGATGCGGGTCGGCGTCGCGCCGAGCTCGTCGAGCGGCAGACCGAAGCGATTGATCCAGAGCGTGGTGTAGCCGAACCAGGTGGCACCGATCGCGTCCCAGCAATTGCTCGAGACGAAGAGCACCTCGCCCGCCGCGAGGCCGAGCGCGGCGGTGCCGAGCGCATACGTCGCCGGGTCGGTCTTGAAACGGCCGGTGGCCTCGACGCTCAGCACCGGGTCCAGCAGCTCGGCGAAGCCGGCGTGGCCGACAACGGCCTCGAGCATGTCGGGGTCGCCGTTGCTGAGGATGCCGGCGCGGATGCCGCGCCGCTGCAGCTCTTCCAGGACGCCTCGGTTCTCGGCAAAAGGGGCCAGCCGGTCATACGAGGCCATAAGCTCGTTCTCGACGCCGGCATCGAGCGACAGGCCGAGACGCTTGGTCGCGAAACGCAGGCTGCCGCGCGTGCAGTCGCGAAAGCTTCGCGGCCGGCCGCTCATCGAGCTCAACCGGCTGTATTCGATCTGCTTGTCGCGCCAGAGCACGCCGAGCCGCTCGCCGGCGCCCGGGAACAGCCGCTCGGCGGCGACGCCGATGCTGTAGACATCGAAGAGCGTGCCGTAAGCGTCGAACAGGACGGCACGAAGCGGCGAAGCCGGCAAAGTAGGCATGGTGCCGATTGTGCGACGCGAACCGGCCGGCCGCACGGGGCGGCCGGATCAGGCAGGCGCGAAGAGAGCGCCGCCGCAGCGGCGCGGGTGGCTCAGGCCGAGAGGCAGGTCTTCATGAACGTCTTGCGGTCGTCGCCCTTCTTGCCGGTCGCGTCGACGTTGCACTTCTTCATCTTTTCCTGCTGCGTCATCGGCGCGGCCATCGCGGTGCCGCCCGACAGGCAGGTCTTCATGAACGCCTTGCGGTCATCGCCCTTCTTGCCGGTGGCCTGCTTGTTGCAGTCGCCCATCTTGGTCTGTTGCTTGGTCATCGCGCCGGCGGCGGGTGCGTCGGCGGCGAACGCCGAAGCCGAGAACGCCAACGCCACGGCGGCAGAAATGCTGAGCAATCGCTTCATGAGATCTCCTGTTCGATGCGAATGAAGGCTCGCTCGCAAAGAGCGCGCCGGCCGGCCGCGATTGGAGCACGGCGGCGAGCTTGCCGGCAAGGCCGGCCTGGCGATCGTCAGAAGATGCGGCGCGGGTGGGCGAGCTGCTCGTGCGCCGAATGCAGACGCCGGACCAACACCTTGATGAACGAATCGTGGAACAGGTGACGGCAGTTGGCGCTCAGCTGTATGAGCATCTCGGGCGTGAACGAGATCGTCGTCGCCGGCTCGGTGACGATGATGTCGGTGCTGTGCTTCTTCAGCTCGGCGCTGGGCGCGAGATAGGCCATTTCGCCGACCGAGGTGCCGGCGCCGAGCTGCGCCACCTTCTTGCCGTCGCGAAAGACCTCGACCTCGCCCTGCGCCATGATGTGAAAGCTGCCGCCCTCTTCGCCCTTGCGATAGAGCGCATGGCCGAAGTGGAAGCGCTGCCACTTGGCGCGATGCACCACTTCCCAGAGCTCGACGTCGCCGAAGTTGGCGAAGAACTCGAGGGTGCGCAGCAAGGTGAAGCGTTCGGAATCGAGCACGCCCTGGAACTGGCCGCGCGGCACCTGCTGCGTCGTCACCAGCTCGGAAAGCGCCTGCGCGAACTCGCCCCAGTCGTTGTAGCGGCTGCCCGGCTGCTTGGCGAGCGCCTTCTGGATCACCGCGTCGAGGCCTTCGCTGACGCCGGCACGCAGGCCGGCCAGAGGCGCGGGCTTGATGTTGTAGATCTGATGCATCATGGCCGACTGCACCTGCGCATCGAAGAGCGGCCGGCCGGCGATGAGGTGGTAGAGCACGGCGCCGAGCGAGTAGACGTCGGCCCGGCAATCGAGCGTGCCGCCATCGAGCTGCTCGGGCGACATGTAGGCGAGCGAGCCGACGCGATGGATCTGCGTCACGTCCGAGCCGAGGTTCAGGACGCTGCCGAAGTCGGTGATCTTGACATCGGTGATGGTGCCATTGCTCAGCACGGCGAGCAGGTTGGCCGGCTTGACGTCGCGGTGGATCAGGCCCTGGCGATAGACGTAGCCGAGCGCCATCGCGCACTTGAAGCCGATTTCGACGATCAGCTCGAGCGAGAGCAGCTGGTCGGCGCGGCAATACGGGCGCAGCGTGCTGCCGGCCACGTACTCCATGACCAGATAGGGCGCCACCGGGTCGGGCACGGCGTCGAAGATCTGCACCACGTTCGGGTGCTGCAGGCGGCCGACGAGGGCGGCCTCGGCGGCGAAGAAGCGCTCCGAATAGTGGCCGTCGATGGGATCGGCGGCGGTCGATGCACGAACCCGCTTGATCGCGACGTTGCGGCCCTGGAAGTCGTCGTAGCCGAGGAAGACCTCGCTGGTCGCGCCATCGCCGAGGCGGCCGAGGATGCGGTACTTGCCGATGTGCGACGGCAGCGACGGCGCTTCCGGCACGACGACGGGCGGGGCGGAGACGGTGGTCGCTGAAGACATCGGGCGGGCGCTGGTGGGTCGGCATTCTTGCACTGGCGTGTGACCGGAAGTACGCCGATTCGGTCGCTGACATTGCCAAATTCACGATCCGTGCCCGCTTCGCGCCCGGTGGCGCGATGCGCGAAACCTGCCTCGTAGAATTCGTCGATGACCCGGGCCCGTGACGAATTGCTCGATGCGCTGCGCGCCGCGATGGATGAAGTGAGCCCCGGCAACGCCTTGCCGGCGGCGTTCGAGACGCCACGCCAGGTGTCGCATGGCGACCTCGCCTGCACCGCGGCAATGCCCTTGGCCAAGGCGCAAAAACGCAACCCGCGCGAGGTGGCGACCGAGCTGATCGCGGCGCTGCGGAGCAAGAGCGCCGTCGAACGCTGGGTCGAAGCCATCGATGTCGCGGGCCCCGGCTTCATCAATCTGCATCTGCGTGCGGCGGCGCGCCAGCGCATCGTCGTCGAGGTGCTGGAGGCCGGCGCGTCGTTCGGTCGACGGGCCGCGGCGGGAACGAACGCCGAACCGGTCATCGTCGAGTTTGTCTCGGCCAATCCGACCGGGCCGCTGCACGTCGGCCATGCCCGACAGGCCGCGCTGGGCGACGCCATCTGCAACCTGCTCGAGACGCAGGCGCGCCGGGTCACGCGCGAGTTCTATTACAACGACGCCGGCGTGCAGATCGCGACGCTGGCGGCCTCGGTCGAAGCGCGCCTGCGTGGCCTGGTGCCGGGCGACGCTGGCTGGGCGGAGTCGGCCTACAACGGCGACTACATCGCCGATATCGCCGCCGACTTCAAGGCGGGCAAGACCGTCAAGGCCGATGATCGCGAAACGACCGCCTCGGGCCGGCTCGACGATCTCGACGGCATTCGCCAATTTGCCGTCGCCTACCTGCGTCACGAGCAGGACCTCGATCTCGCCGCCTTCGGCGTGCGCTTCGACAACTACTATCTCGAATCGAGCCTGTATGCGAGCGGCCGTGTCGAGGCGACCGTGGCGCGGCTCGTTGCCGCCGGCAAGACCTACGAGGAAGGCGGCGCGCTCTGGCTGCGCACCACCGACTACGGCGACGACAAGGACCGCGTCATGCGCAAGTCCGACGGCACGTTCACCTACTTCGTGCCCGACGTCGCCTATCACCTCGCCAAGTTCGAGCGCGGCTTTCACCAGGCGATCAACATCCAGGGCAC
>JBDTIO010000208.1:0-12869 GCA_039936375.1 Caldimonas sp.
AACCGATGCCTCGATCCGGCGCCAGCATCTCGTGGGCGCAGCGCCTGGCGTCGACGGCGTCGCCATGGGTACCGGAGCCTCCGGTGAGCGCCGGGCCCGGAACGGCGAGCGCGACGCTCACGGTCAAGGCACCTCCGGCCTGGCGGCGCGAGCCGATCGCCCCTTCGACCCCGCTCGACCTTGACCGCACCGGTGCCGCCGACGCGCGCGTCGCGGCGATCGGCAGCGCCGTTCATCGAACGCTGGAGTGGTCGACCGGCGTCCATGCCGGCTGGCTGGATCTCGCCGGTCTCGCGGCGGCCGCCGGCCGCGAGTTCGCGGTGCCGGCGGCAATCGTCGAGTCGACGGCGCGAGCCATCCTCGGCCACGTCGACGGCGCGCGGTTCTTCGTCGCGCCGAGCGTGGCCTGGAGCGGCAACGAAGTTCCGGTGGTGCACGACGGCACGCTGCTCCGGCTCGACAGACTCGTCCGCCTCGATGACGGCACCTGGTGGGTGCTCGACTACAAGCTGCACCACGCACCGGAAGCGCTCGCGGCATATCGGCAGCAACTGCTCCGCTACCGTGATGCGGTTCGCGGGCTGCAGCCGGGCGAGACGGTGCGCTGTGCCTTCATCGCCGGCGACGGCAGGGTCGTCGAAATCGACTCGGCGTGAAATGCGGCAGAAATGCGGGGCGATCCCGGCGCAGATCGGTGAATTCGCAGGCTGGGTTCGCGCTTCAATCGGCTTAGGTCTGTTGACAGTCTGGGGGAGGGCCTGCGCGACACCGGCGCGAGCCCTCCCATGGCGTTAACAGGCCCTAAGCCGATTGCCTTCGCGATGCTGACCGCCGCTGCCCACGCTCCCATCTTGCCGACGCCGGCGCGCGCCTTCGGCCGCTTCCAACTGCGCCGCTTGCTCGGCAAGAGCCAGGCGACGATGACGTGGCTGGCGCTCGATACCCGCGCTGGCACCGAAACGATGGTGACGATGCCGCGCGTCGCGCCGGCAACGCCTGCGGGCGCCGCCGCATGGTTGCTCGGCGTTCGCCGCGCCGCCCGGCTCGATCATCCGAACCTGACCCGACCGCTCGAGTGCGGCATTCACGAGCATTGGCCCTTCATCGTCGTCGATCGGCGAGCCGGTGTGACGCTCGAAGAATGGCTGGCCGAGCATCCGCGACCGCCGATCGACGACACAGCCGTGTGGATCGGTGGAGTCTTGCGCGGCCTTGCTTTCGCGCACGATGCCGGCGTCGCCCATCTCGACCCGCAACTGCACAGCATTCTCGTCAACGATCGCGGCCAGGCGACGGTGATCGCGCTCGGTGTCGCCCAGGACGTCGAGGTCGCCGCGGCGCCTCGCCGGCGCGACGACAGCGACCGGATGCCGCTCGATCCATCGACGCTACGCGCCCAGCGCGCCGCGGCCGAACGTGACGTGCTCGCTTGCGGTGTTCTCCTGCATCGCCTCCTCGCCGGCGAAGCGGCGCTCGGCAGCAACGACACCGCTCGCGTCATCGACCGCATGGCGCCGCGCGGCCGCGAGTTCGTGCGCCTGCCGTGGACCACGCCGCAGGCGGTGCCCGAAGCCCTCCGCGCGATCGTCAACCGCAGCACCGCCGGGCAGGAGCGGCTGCGCTATCGCAGCGCCCGAACCTTTCTCGGCGCCCTCAACGGCTGGCGCGAAGCCGTCGCCGAGGACAATGGCGGCCCGGTCGCACTGCTGCTCGACCGGCTACGCACCGTCGGCCATCTGCCGGCGTTGCCGGGGCTGGCCGGCCGCGTGCAGCGGATCACCGGCATCGAAAGCCAGCGCACCGACGAGATCGCCAGCCACTTGCTGCCGGACCTGGCGTTGTCGCTCGAGTTGCTGCGCACCCTGAACACGGCGCAGGTGCAGGGCACGCAGATCGCCGGCAACGGCGCGGTGCTGACACTGCGTCGCGTTGTCGCCCTGATCGGCGTCAACGGCGTGCGCCATGCAGCGAACAACCTGCGCGCTTGGCCTGGCCCGCTCGACGAGACCAACGCCAAGGCCTTGCTTGCGGCGATCGACCGGGTTCGCCTCGCCAGCCACACGGCGCAGGCCTTGCGTCCGGCCGGCTACGACGGCGAAGTCGTCTACCTGATCGCGGCGATGCAGAACCTCGGCCGCCTGATGCTTCGCTATCACTTTGCCGAAGAAGCCGAGCAGATCCAGCAACTCATGCAGCCTCTTCTCGGCGAGGCGGACGCAGCCGATCCCGGCATGAACGAAGAGGCCGCCGGCTTCGCGGTGCTCGGCGTCGATACCGAAACCTTTGGCAGCGCCGTGGCGCGGCACTGGGGGCTCGGCGACGATGTGCTGCACATGATTCGCCGATTGCCCGCCGACGCGCCGGTTCGCAAGCCCGACGGCGACGCCGATGTCCTGCGTCTGGTCGCCAGCGCCGCCAACGAGATCGTCGACGCGGTGAGCCATTTGCCGGCGCCGAAGGTCGGCTCGGCGCTGGCTCACGTGGCGCAGCGCTATTCACGTGTCCTGCGCATCACGACCCGCTCGATCGCCGAAGCGCTCAAGGAAGCGCGCGACGTCATGCGCACGGGCCGGGCGACGCCGGCCGGTAGCGCCGCAATCGATCGCCGGCAAGCCGATCCAGGCGAAGAGGGCAATGCCGGCGAAACCGTGTCGGCATCCGTGACGACGTCTTCACAGGCTGCGCTGCAGCAAAGGTGACGAGCCTGACCCTCACCCACAACACCCCGCAAACCCAGTATTGGTGCGGCTTCCGGCCGAGGTGTGTTACTCGAAAGTGACACACGAGCGGCCATCATACGGCACCGATTCGCGACGAGAGCTGCGCCTCTTCAGCGCAGGGCGCTGGGGTCGCCGAGCAGCAACGCCACGCCAAGACCCAGCCGGGCCGCACAAGGTTCACCGTGATGCGCCCACCGCGGCCAGCACGGACACCGATAGGGCGCCCCGTGTAGAGCTTCGACAGGTCCGGCTCGGTGGTCTTGGGTGCCGTAGGTCGGGGCCGATCCATAGCCCGAGGAGAGCAGGACCAGCGCGTCCGTGTCGGCGGGTATGGTGAAGGCGCCTTCGATGCGGACCAGCTCGGGGCGCTCAGGGTCAATGAGTCGGTGCCCGTGGGGGACGGCGCGGAGGATCGCGGCGGCCAGCCCGTCGACTGAGCGGGCCGCGCGGTCGCCTCTCATCGCGCGCGCTCCGTCGTGAACGGCCATAGATGGGTCCACGCACTCAGCCTCGCGACTGTTGACTCGATGCGCAGCGTCTCGCCCTTGACGCAGTACACGACGCGTGGCGTGTGGTTGCGGATTCCCCATGCCGCGGCGCTCGTCCGTAACCGCACATCCGAAGACGAGAGCAACACGGCGCCATGCAGTCGCGCCCGGTCGGCGGCCGCGGTCAGCTCGGTGCAGTCGATGTCGACCAGCACGTCAGGCGGCACGGCCACCATGAGGGGGGCTTCGAGGTCCGCGAGCACATACCCGGTAGGGCATCGCTTGCGCAGCTCCTCGGGCTGCTCCGTAGCGAGTTGGACGGCCTTGCCATCCTCGCCGCGCACGTCACGCCATCGGCCGGGGATGGGTGAGGGGCAGACGTGTACGAGTCAACAACGCAGCGAGACCTGTCAACATAAGCCCATAGGTCTCAGGCTCGGGAACTGAAGGGACGACAGGCAGCGTCACGACAGATTCGCACGAATCGCAGAAGGTAAGCAGAACCGCATGGGGTTGGCCATTGATCCTTCCAAAACCAACAATCTGGCCGGAGTCATTGATGTCGCGAGCCTCATCGAGGATCCAACCTATTCCGCTGGAATCCAACACGGTGTTGAGGTCCGTGATCCCCGAAGAAGTCCACAAGGTCGCCCGCAGGTCTCCTTCAGTCGTGTCGCTGTCTCCTACCACTCGACATACGCGGAATGTCTCTAGGGGCCTTCGCGGGGCTTGCTGCGGCCTTCCTGAGGGCGTAGCGATAGCACAAGCGATAGCGCCGATTCATCGGGTGAAGTAGACCTCGGCGCGCCACCGCCCGAGGTAGACAGCGGTCTGTGTCGGCGCTGTGCTGAGTGGACCAGCGGCAGCGTGGAGCGGTGGACATCAGGTCGCCCGAGCCATGGCCAAGTCGAGGGCCCCACGGGGGGAACGGCCGTCCCTCGCCTGTCGAGACACCTCGAGCATTTTCGACGTAAGGGCGGCCCGTCCGAATGGGCCTACGGTGGTCTTAGCTGAGCCTCTCGTTTCGACGGGCCTTGCGCTTACGGACGGCGAATCCTAGCGCGGCGAAGCCGGCAATCATCATGGTGTAGGTTTCGGGCTCTGGCACCGGAGCAGTTACCGGACCCTGGTCGATGAAAGCAACGTTGTCGAGGCCGTTACTGTTGTCGCCGCCTGGATCGCCATTGCTGAGTGCCAAGGTCGTCGAAGTTCCGGTTGCGACGAAATCGTAGGCGAACTGTTGCCAGCTGAGTCCCGTTGCGTCGGTCATGGAGTTCACGGCAGAGAACGCCTGCACGCCGTTGACCGCAAGATTGACCGTGCTGGTCGTCCCGAAGATCGAGCCGCCGGTGGTATTGCCGACGAAGAACGTCACCTCGTATTGATGCCCAGCAATCGTGGTCGCGGCTTGCGAGACGCCTTCGCTGGAATTGCTACCGTCGCCTGTCAGGTCGAGCCATTGGGCGCCACTCTGGGCTTGGAACGAAACGCCGTTCTGCCCGAACGTCGTGCTAACAATCGAGACCACCGCACCGGCAGGACCGACGACAGTCCATCCAGGGATTCCGCTCGAACCAACAACAAAATTAGCGAAGCCGCCGCTAGGTACTACAGGCGACTCGAAGCTCCCGTTGGCCACCTGCGCGCTCGCCCCTCCACTAGCCAAAACAAAGGCGACTCCGAGCAATGCAATACTTGATTTCATTGAGACTCCGAATTAGTGAGAACGCTGGCGTCAAAGGATGAGACGCGAAGCCGCCTTCGGAGCACCGCGCGGGCCGAGGCTAAGTGATGCGTTTCGACATAGATACCCCCCGTTCCCGGGGTGACGAGAAGAGAGAGACCTCATTGGCGGCACTGAGGTCAGGTTCACGTCAGGCCCTGCCGGATGGCCAGCTCGGTTGCGGCCCGGCGAGTTGGTCGACAACGCAACGAAGGGCGAAGGCTGCAGACGAACTTGCCCGGCCACTATCTGGCACCCACCAGCAGGCCGGCGCTCGCAGTGGCCACCATCGCCAAGACCACGGCGAAGACCAACCACGAGTCGCCGGCCGTGGACCCACGCGTGCCCTTGCGGAGGCTCGCGCTCGTGGAATTGGCGAGGCGCTTCGTCCAGCGAACGGTAGATGCGTCTCGAAGGACTGCACATCCCTCGGATTGACTACGCTTAGTGCAGCATCTGCGTGGCCTGCGAGCCCCCCGGCTCGTACCGCAGCATGGCCAGCACTCGCGCGCGCTCACGAGCGAGCGGTTCAGTAGCGTCCGGTGACGGAGACTCGTAGACCTCCGCGGGACCGAAGACGGCCACCACAACGACCCGTGCGTGCCACCACTTGCCGTGCTTTACGGTGTCGAGGATTACTTCACCGTCGCGACCATCGGAGAGCAATACGCGGGGGTTGTTCATGGTCTGAAGGTTCACGCAGAGGGGCGCTGCGCTCAATCCCTCCGAAGGGTTGGTTTCTTCAGACGGGCAACGTCCCGTGGCACTTGGGGTAGCTGGTGCAGCCCCAGAACTTCCCGCCAGCATTGCGACCCCTGCCGGCCGTGCGAAGGACCATCGGCCGGGAACACTTCGGACATTCCCGCGCTGACTCATCGTGCGGCGGTTCTATCGAAGGCCAGTCCTTTGGTTGATGAAGGCCTTTCGCCTTGCCTGCGCCCGCAAGCGTTGCCCTTGCCTGCGCCAGCATGCCGTCGAGCTTCGATCCGTTCACCAGCTTGATTCCGCGGCCTTTTGCGAACTCCTCAGCCGGCGCCGTGAAGGTCCCCGAGGTGACCACGAAGGCGCCGACTGCACGACGGAAGGGCATCACGCCCGCAATCTTCCACGAACTGGGTTTTTCCGTACAGCTCGCGCAGGTCCAGCGGGATCATCACGCGTAGTTGGAACGTGCCTCCATCCTTGCGGCGGTACAGGCCGGGCAGCTTCGCCATGGGGGTGTCCTTCTTGCTCATCGTCGGGTGAGAAAGTGACACACTCGAATGACACACCTGCTGGCCGGAAAGCCGCGCCAATGCTCAAGTTGGCGTGGGTGAAGAGGTTTTCTGAATGAAGGTGACGAGCCTGACCCCGGCACTGGTCACAACGGTTGGGGCTGCTTCGTTCCCGACCTGACCCAGTTGGCCGCGCTTCCATGCGGGGAGGCCCGTCGGCGCCTATTCTAGGCGCCAGGTCGCTTGGGCTCAGGCGCGCAGACCGAGCTCGCTGCCGCCATATTCGATGCCCAGCGGCTCGATGAGGAGGCGCTTGGCACCGCCTTCGACCTTGCCGGCGACCCAGGCGTCGACGCCTGCCTTGCGCGCCGCAGCAGCGGCTCGCTCCCCATCCTCGGCGCCGACGAACAGGGCGAAGCCGGCACCCATGTTGAAGGTGCCGTAGGCGTCGCGATCCGACATCTTCGCCTCGGCCTGGATGAATTTCAGGACCGGCGGCACGTCAGGGACGGTGTGGATGCGGTAGGTGAAGTCGGCCCGGTGACGCATCAACTTGCGCCAGCCGTGTCCGGTGATATTGGCGGCGTAGTGGGGTCGAACGCCGCTAGCGAACACCGCTTCGGTGATCGGCGAATAAAGGATGGTCGGTTCGAGCAACGCTTCGCCGAAGCTGATCGGTACCGCGCTCCCACCGAGCGGCGTAAGGTAGCCCTGCGACAGTCGCGCGGCGAGTTGCCGCGCCAGGCTGACGCCATTGGCATGGATGCCGCTGGAAGCGAGCAACACGATCGCATCGCCGGCACTGAGGCGGTCACCGATCGAGAGACGATTTTTCGGGCTGACGATGCCGGTGCACGACGCGGCGAGGTCGATGCGACCGGCCTCGACGATGCCGGCCAGCGCCGGCGTCTCGCCGCCGCCCCAGGCGATGCCGCAGTGATCGCAGGCGCGTTTCCAGCCGTCGAGGAGGGCCGCCGAGCGGACCGTGTCGGCGAACCATTCCGAGCCGCCGGTGCCCCAGTAAGCCTGGACGACGAGCGGCGTTGCGCCGACGGTGATGAGATCGTTGACGGCCATCGCGATGGTGTCCTGCGCGATCGCCGCGTACCAGCTCTTGCCGGTCAACTTTTCCATCGCGTCGGCGACCAGCGACTTCGAGCCGAGGCACTCGATGATGCTGGCCAGATAGAACGGTCCGACGTCGACGACGTAGGCCGATTCGCCGCGCGACGCTTCGACCTCGCTGAAGCCGTGCGCATCGAGGTGCTGCGCCGTCGAGGCGGCGGCGCGTTGCGCGGCGACCTTGAGCGGATCGATGACGCCATAGTCGACGCCCGAGCCGCCATAGCTCAATGCGGAAGGGTCTGTGGGGTCGGTCGCCATCGGTTCTTTGCGGTCCGTGGATTATCCCGCAGGGCCGAGGGCCAGGAGATGGCGCCCGTAGAATCGTTGGCATGTCGACCACGGTGCTGGCGCGCAAATATCGGCCTCGCGATTTTGAGGCGATGGTCGGGCAAGCCCATGTCGTTCAGGCGCTCGCCAACGCCCTGACGCAGCAGCGGCTGCATCATGCCTATCTGTTCACCGGAACGCGCGGCGTCGGCAAGACGACGGTCTCGCGCATCCTCGCCAAATCGCTCAACTGCACCGGTCCGGACGGCACCGGCGGAATCACCGCGCACCCGTGCGGCGTCTGCTCGGCGTGTCGCGACATCGATGCCGGCCGCTTCATCGACTACGTCGAGCTCGACGCCGCTTCCAACCGCGGCGTCGACGAGATCAGCCAGCTGCTGGACCAGTCGGTCTACAAGCCGGTGCTCGGCCGCTTCAAGGTCTACATGATCGACGAAGTGCACATGCTGTCGACGACCGCCTTCAACGCCATGCTGAAGACGCTCGAGGAGCCACCGGACTACCTGAAGTTCGTGCTGGCCACGACCGATCCGCAGAAGGTGCCGGCGACAGTGCTGTCGCGCTGCCTGCAATTCAACCTGCGGCCGATGGCGCCGCAGACCATCGCCGAGCATCTCGGCACGGTGCTGCAACAAGAGTCGATCGCCGCCGACGCGGTGGCGCTGAAGCTGATCGCCCGCGCCGCGCGAGGCTCGATGCGCGATGCCTTGTCGCTGGCCGATCAGGCGATCGCCTACGGCAGCGGCAGGGTCGAGGAGGAGCCGGTGCGTCGCATGCTCGGCGCCGTCGATCGCGACCACGCGGTGCGCATCGTCGAGGCGATCGCCGCCAACGACGGCCGCGCCCTGGTCGCCGCCGTTGACGGCTTGCGCGAGCTTGGCCTCTCGGCTGCGGGAACGCTCGAGGAGCTGGCCGCGTTGCTGCAAGACATGGCGATCGGGCAGGCGCTCGCGGCACCGGCCTCGAGCGACGATCCCGACAGCGGCATCGCGCTGCGCCTGGCCGCGCTGCTTCCCGCCGACGAGACGCAGCTGCTTTACAGCATCGTCCTCAACGGCCGGGCCGAGCTGCCGCTGGCACCTGACGAGTACAGCGGTCTGGTGATGGTGTTGTTGCGCATGCTCGCGTTCCCGCCGCAAGGCGAAGCCACCGTCACGACTCCGGGCAAGGCGCCGGCTCAGGCCAGACCGCCGGCCGCGCCGCGTGCCGCGCCTGCGCCGGCGGCCCCTCCGACGGTGGCACCGGCGGCGATTGCACAGGCTGCATCCACAGAGGAGCCTGCCGAGCTCCTTCCCGCCGCAGCGACCGTGCCAACCGACGTTATGGCGACGACGACAGGAGCGGTGCCGAGGCCGGTGCCTCCTGCGCGGCCCGACGCGACGCCGCGCCAAGAGGTACCTCTCGCATCGGTCGTGACGGCCGAGGAGCCCGTTCCGGCGCCGCTTCCGGTAGCGAACGACCGCGGCGCGGCCGATCGCTGGAGCGAGGTCGTGCAGCGCCTGATCGATACCGGTGCGGTGGGCGCGATGGTGCGTGAGCTGGCTCTGCAGGCCGAGTGCTTCGCCGTGGTGGATGGCGCCGCCGATCAGCTCTGGCGCTTGCGCGTCGAGCGCGAGAATCTGCGCGCGTCGGCGCTGCGCGAGCGTTTGCAGGCAGCGCTCGGTGCGGCGTTGCAGCGGCCGGTGCGAATCGAGCTCGAGCCCGGAATGGCGACCGATTCGCTGGCCGAAAGGCAGTCGGCCGAGCGGCGGCGTCGCCAGACCGAGGCCGAACAGACCATTCACGACGATCCGCTCGTCAAGGCGCTGCTGGCTCAGTACAAGACGGCACGCATCGTTCCCGGCTCGGTGAAGCCGCTGTGAGTTTCGAGGAGCTGAAATCATGATGAAGGGTCAACTCGCGGGGCTGATGAAGCAGGCCCAGGCGATGCAGGACAACCTGAAGAAAGCGCAGGACGAGCTTGCCTCGATCGAGGTCGAGGGCCAGTCCGGTGCCGGTCTGGTCAAGGTCACGATGACCTGCAAGCACGACGTCAAGCGCATCACCATCGACCCGAGCCTCGTCGGCGACGACAAGGAGATGCTCGAGGACCTGATCGCCGCCGCGTTCAACGACGGCGTGCGCCGGGCCGAAGCGGTGAGCCAAGAGAAGATCGGAAAGCTGACCGCCGGCATGCCCTTGCCTCCGGGCATGAAGCTTCCGTTCTAGGCCGGCAAACGGTGGCGGTCGAAGCCTCGCTCGAGGGCCTCGTCGAGGCCTTGCGGCGCTTGCCTGGCGTCGGCGTCAAGTCGGCGCAGCGCATGGCCTATCACCTGCTGCAGCACGACCGCGACGGGGCCCGCCGCATCGCCGACTCGCTGCAGCAGGCGGTCGCGCGGATTCGTCATTGCGAGCTCTGCCATACCTTTACCGAGCAACCCGTCTGCAGCATCTGCCTGAGTGGCGCGCGGGACCGGCGTCAGCTGGTCGTCGTCGAAACGCCGGCCGACCAGGCAGCGCTCGAGCGCACAGGCAGCTACAGCGGTCTCTACTTCGTGTTGATGGGGCGGCTCAGCCCGCTCGACGGCATCGGCCCGTCGGAGATCGGCGCTCGGCAGTTGCTCGATCGCGCCACCGACGGCACGGTCGAGGAGGTGATCCTTGCCACCAACTTCACCGCCGAAGGGGAGGCCACCGCCCACGTGCTCGCCGAAGCGCTGCAGTCGCGCGGCGTTCGGGTGACCCGGCTGGCGCGCGGGGTGCCGATCGGCAGCGAGCTCGAGTACGTCGATCTCGGCACCATCGCGCATGCTTTCATCGACCGACGCTGATGACGTCGGCCGCCGCGACGGCCGGCGTCAGTTCTTGGCGAGGCGGACGTGCCGGGCCGGGCGGCCACCGGTCTTGGCTGCCGGGCTCGATCTCGACGTCGCCGGATGCGCGCTCGCAACCCGGGTGGCGTGGATCGAATGCACCGAGTGCGCGGTGCGCACGGTCGGCGCTGCCGCCGTCTTTCGACGGGCCTGCGTCAGGTAGACGACGACACTCTGGCCCGGCGCAAAGCTTGCGCCGGCGCCGGTGCTGTTCCACTGCGCGACCTGCGCGGCGCTGACCCGATAGCGCCGCGCCACCGAGGCGACGCTGTCGTGCCTGCCGGCGCGCAGCGACATCTTGCGCAGCGGCGGCGCATCGGGAGTCAGCGAGAGCATGGCGTTGTCGGCAACGTGGCTCGACACATCGGCCAGCAAGGCATTGCCGCGCGGTACGAGCAGGGTCGAGCCGGCCTTGATGAGCATGCGCGCCGGAATCCTGTTGACCTCACGCAACTGAATCTCACTCATGCCGACCGACTTGGCGGCATCGACCGGCTTCATCGTCTTGGGCGCGGTCCAGGCGGTCCAGGTCGCGAGCGGTCCGCGATGCAGCGGCAATTCGCGCACGAACCGGTTGGCGTTGTCGTAAGGCAGCAGCACCTGCGGCGTGCCGGCGGCGAGGATGACGGGCCGGTTCATCTGCGGGTTCAGGGTCTCGAATTCGTCGAGAGGCATGCCGGCGATCTTTGCGGCAATGGCCACATCCATGTCGTGCTCGATCGGCACGCTCAGGAAATACGGGTGATTGAACAACGGTGGCAACTGCAGTCCGAAATCGCCGGGTCGGGAGATGATGTTCTTCACCGCCTGCAGTTTCGGCAAGTACATCTGGGTTTCGGCCGGCATGCGCAGATTCGCATAGTCGGTGGGCAGGCCGGCCTTCTGATTTTTGGCCACCGCCTTCTGGACGCTGCCTTCGCCCCAGTTGTACGCGGCCAGCGCAAGCTGCCAGTCGCCGAACATGCCATAAAGCTTTTGCAGGTAATCGAGCGCGGCGCGGGTCGAGGCGAGAACGTCGCGGCGATCGTCGCGAAATATGTTCTGCTTGAGCTCGTAGTCGCGGCCGGTCGAAGGCACGAACTGCCACATGCCCGAGGCGCGCGCCACCGACATCGCCTGCGGGTTGTAGGCGCTCTCGATGAAGGGCAGCAGCGCCAGCTCGGTGGGCATGCCGCGCTTGTCGAGCTCTTCGACGATGTAGAAGAGATAGCGGCCGCCGCGCTCCGTCATGCGGGCCACGTAATCGGGTCGCGTTGCATACCAATGCTCGCGGTCGCGCACGAGGTCATTGTCGATGTCGGGCATCGCGAAGCCGCGGCGCAGCCGATTCCAGAGATCCACTCGAGCCGTCCGGTCGTCGATGTTGATATGGACGCCGGGCCGTTCCGGGTCGATCAGCGTCGGCGCCGTCACCACGTCGTCGGGTGCGGATGCGGCCGCAGCGACGCTCTGCGCAGCGGCCTCGTCGAGCGACCTGGGCGGACCGGCCAGCGTCGCATCGGTGCTCGCGGATGCGACGCCGGCGCGCGCCGTCGATGCGCTGACAGGTGGAGATGGCGGGGGCGCCGAGACGCATCCGGCAAGGAGGAGGAGCCACACGAGCGCTGCGAAGCGTCGCGTTGATGCCGGAAGTCTCGGTCGTGTCGTCATCGGAACTCGTTCTTCCAGGTTCGGATCGCGGCGAGCACCTCGCTGCCGCTTCTGCCGCTGGCACCGTGCATGACCGCGGCAGCGATCACCGTGGGCTCGGCGCAGCGAAGGAAAGGGTTGATGCGGCGCTCGCGGCCGATCGGCGACGGCACGGTCGGCTTGCCTTGGGCGAGCAGCGTCCCGCAGGCTTCGCGGTGCTGCGTGATGTCGATGTTGTCCGGTTCCACGGCTTGGGCGAACTTCAGGTTCGACATCGTGTATTCGTGCCCGCAGCAGACGCGTGTCGCATCGGGCAGCGCCGAAAGCTTGTCGAGCGAGGTATGCATCTGCGCGGGCGTGCCTTCGAAGAGCTTTCCGCATCCCGCTGAAAACAGGGTATCGCCGCAGAACACGATCGGTTCGCCGGCGCCGGCGCGGTTGAAGAAGGCGATGTGGCCGGCGGTATGGCCAGGGACGTCGATCACTTCGAAGCGCAAGCCGAGTGCTTCGACGACGTCGCCCTCGACATGTCCTTCACACGGCTGTGGCACCTTCTCGTGCGCCGGGCCGAAGACCGGACCGTCGAGGCGGGCGCGCAAGGCGTCAACCCCGCCGACGTGGTCGGCGTGATGATGGGTCACTAGAATGCCGGTCAGCGCGAGCCGCTTGGCGTCGAGCGCGGCCTCGACGGGGCCCGCTTCGCCCGGATCCACGACGATGGCGCTGCGGCCGTCGTCGATCATCCAGATGTAGTTGTCGCTGAAGGCGGGTACTGCGGTCAGGTTCATGACGGAAGGCGCGATCATACAGTTGCCCGAATGGCTGAAGAC
>JBDTIO010000209.1:0-7650 GCA_039936375.1 Caldimonas sp.
ACGTCGAGCGCCGCGAACTGCGATTGGCGGATGCGCGTTGCCGTCAGCGCGCCGGCCTGTTCCATGATCGGGTAGGCGATCGAGCACAGGTGCGAGTTGATCCGCTTCAGGTCGCTGATGAGGTCGATGTGCAGCGAGCTCGTCTCGATGCTTTGCGTCGTGTTGTCGCGCAGCCGCGCGATGTGGTTGGCCGCGTACTCGTGCTCCAGGTCGCGAAAGCGCGCCTTTTCCTCGAGCAGGCGCTTGGCGTCGCGGACATGGCCGTCGAGAAACACGCTCATGGCCAGGCGCAGGTTGGAGAGCAGCCGCTCGTGCAGGTGCACGATCTCGGCCATGCCGGCGTCGGAGAAGCTGCGGTTCTTCCTGACCTTCTTGTCCTCGATGTCCTGCAGCACGCGCTCGATGATGTCGCCCACCTGCTCCATGTTGATCGTGAAGGAAACGATGTCGGTCCAGCGCCGGCTCTCTTCCTTCGAGAGGGCCTCGCCCGAGATCTGCGTCAGGTAGAACTTGATGGCCGAATAGAGCTCGTCGACCGTGTCGTCGAGCTTCCTCAGCTCGCCCGACAGCCGCAGGTCGTTGTTGCGCAGCACCGGCAGGATGCCGCGCAGCATGGTCTCGACGACGTCGGCCTGGTGCAGCGCCTCGCGCGCCGCGCAGGAGATGGCGAGCGATGGCATGGTCAGCGCCAGCGGGTCGAGGTGGCGGGGCCGCAGCATGTCGGCACCGGCACTCGACTCGGGCAGCCAGCGATCGACGGTGCGCCCGACCAGGCCGGTGAAGCCGATGAAGACGATCGCCAGGAGGATGTTGAATCCGAGGTGGAAGATGACGATCTGCTGGTAGACCGTCGGCACGACCTGCTGCAGCAGGACATGCACCTGAGGCAGCAAGCCGATGAAGAGCAGTGCGCCGACCGTCTTGAAGACGAGATTGCCGAGCGGCAGACGGCGAACCTGCGGCGTTGCATTTGCGGTCGCCAGCATGGCCAGGATGCCGCTGCCGATGTTGGCGCCGAGAACCAGCCCGAGGCCGACCGTCGTCGGCAGCAGCGCCGAGGCGACGAGCGAGGCGATCAGCAGGACGATCGCCAGGCTCGAATACGACAGCACGGTCAGGATCGCGCCGACGACGATGTCGAGCAGCACGTCGCTGGGCAGCGAGACGAGCAGGGCGCGCACGGCCGGAGCCTCGGTCAGCGGCCGCGTCGCCGCGACGATGAGCTGCAGCGCCAGGGTGATGACACCCAGGCCGATAAGGACCCGGCCGACCGCGCCGGCACCGCTGTTCTGCTTCGAGATGAAGACGACGACGCCGACGAAGATAAGGAGCGGCGACAGCCACGACAGGTCGAGCGAGAAGACGACCGCCATCAAGCTGGTGCCGACGTCGGCGCCGAGCATCACCGCCAGCGCGGCGCTCGTGGTGACCAGGTTCTTGCCGACGAACGAAGCGACGATCAGGCAGGTGGCCGTGCTCGACTGCACGAGGCTGGTCACGCCGAGGCCGGCGATGACGGAGCGAAAGCGGTTGCTGAAGCTCAGCGCCAGCACGCGGCGAAGGTTCTCGCCGAACACGCGCAGCATGCCGGTGCGCACGATGTGCGTGCCCCAGACGAGCAGGGCGATCGCGGCGAGCAGATTGAGCAAGTGGATCAAATTGCGTTCAGCTCCCTCATCTCGGTTGCTGGCGCTCGGCCGGATTCCAAGGCCATCGGCAGGCCGATTGCGCCCAACAACTCCCGTTCCATTTCACGCGACATGATTCAACGCAAGATCGAACGCATCGAAGTTGCGAAAGCGCCGTTCGAGGTCGAGGCCTTCGAGCTTGCGGTTGACGATCAGCGGCACGCGCTGCTCCGAGACGCCGCCGTGTGAGCGCAACGGCGCGTCGAGGCCGCTCAGGTCGTGGCGCGATGCCGAGGTTCCAATCACCTTCGAGCGCTCGGCGACGACGACCAGATCGCCGATGCGATCGGGCGGCAGTTCGAAGAAGGCGGCCGCTTCTTCGCGCGAGCGCACCGAGTCGACGCCGCGGATCGCCGCGATGCGCTTCGACAGCGCCGCCACGTCGACACCCTTTGGAAGGTAGACCGTGGCGAACGAACCGAGCGCGCCGTGGTGCACCACGTACGGGTCGGTGATGGGCAGGATGACGCGCGCCCGGCCGGGCGCTGGGCCGCTCCCGAGCCAGTCGTCGAGCACGTCTTGCAGGTAGAGGACATCGGGGGCGCCGTCCATGCGCGTCTTCGCGTTCATGCCGTGGTCGGCGGTCAGGGCGATGACACATCCCATCGCGCCGAGCTTGCCGAGATAGCCGTCCATCATGCGGTAGAAAGCGTCGGCGCCCTCGGTTCCCGGCGCGTGCTTGTGCTGCACGTAGTCGGTGGTCGAGAGATACATCACGTCCGGTCGCCGTTCCTGCGCCATCAGCTCGACGCCGGCCGCGAACACGAACTCCGAAAGTTCGGCGCTGTAGACCGAGGGCACCGGCATGCCGACCAGCTCGACGACGTCGGCGATGCCGTTTTCCTCGTCGTTCGCCTCGTCGGCCTTCTCGGCCGAAAAGCAGATGCCTTTCATGCCGTGGCCGAGCAGCTTTCTCAGCTTGTCCTTGGCCGTGATCACGGCGACCGACTGGCCGGCATTGGCCAGCGCGGCGAGGATCGTCGGCGCGCGCAGCCATTTCGGGTCGTTCATCATCACTTCGGTGCCGCTGACGACGTCGAAGAGATAGTTACCGCAGATGCCATGCACCGAAGGCGGCACGCCGGTGACGATCGACAGATTGTTCGGATTGGTGAAGCTCGGGATGACGCAGTCGGCAGTCAGCACGGTGCCGGTGGCCAGCACCTCCTTCATCCACGGCGTGTGGCCGTGCGCCACCGACTGGGCGATGTAGTCGGGCTCGCAGCCGTCGACGCAGACGACGACGGTCGGCTGATGCGCGAGCCGGTAGCGGCGGCCGTTGACGTCGATCATCGCCGCGCCTTGTCGGCGATCGTGCGCTGCTGGTTCTTGATCGTGCGCTCCTTGCTTTGCATGACGTGCTCGAACATTGCCCGGCCGGCGGCCTGCTCGTCGCCCGAGGCGATCGCCTTGACGATCTGCCGGTGTTCGCCGACCGAGATCGGCATCAGCCCGCCGTCGGCAAGATTGAGGCGCCGGAACAGGCTCAGCTCCTTGATCAGCTTGCGATAGACGGCGGTCAGCTTGCCGTTGCCGGCGAGCTCGACCAGACGGTCGTGGAAACGCAGGTTGAGCAGGTGATAGGCGGGCGCGTCCTTGGCCTTGACGGCTTGCTCCATCCGGTCGACCAGGGCGCGGATCTCCCTCAGTGCGGCCGGCGCGATGTTCGCGGCGAGGCGCCGGCCGACGAGCTCGTCCATGGCCGCGCGCAGTTCGAAGATCTCGATCGCTTCTTCGACCGGCAGGTCGCGCACGAACACGCCGCGATTTTTCTCGGTGCGCACGAGGCCCGCTTCCTCGAGCATGCGAAAGGCCTCGCGCAACGGCCCGCGCGACACGCCCAGGCGGGCGGCCAGGGCGACCTCGGTGAGTTTTTCGCCGGGCGGCAATTCGCCGGACAGGATCATTCGTTCGAGCTCGCTCTGCACGACGCTCGACAGCGAGCTGGTCTGCAGCAGCGTGATGGTCGGGTGCAGGGAGGCGGCGACTGCGGCGGGCATGGCGAAGTGTGAGCGACGACGATGGCGATTGTCAACAATCTTCAAGAAACAGTTGACGCTTTCTCACCCGCGACCCTAGACTGCCCGTGCCGAAGCCGTGCACTCGGAACTGTCATGGAACTTGCATAGGCTTTGCACGCCGGGCGGCATTCGCCGCCGGCCCGTTTCCACATTCGATAAAACCGACAGGGGGAGATCCGCATGAATCCAGGTTCATTGAAAGCGCTGCTCGGCGCCGTTCTCATGGTCGTATCTTTCGGCGCGTTCGCGCAGAAGACCTCGCTCACCGTCTACACCGCGCTCGAGACCGACCAGATCAAGGCCTACGAGGCGGGTTTCTACCGCGCCAATCCGAACATCGAGCTCAAATGGGTGCGCGACTCGACGGGCGTCATCACTGCCAAGCTGCTCGCCGAAAAGGCCAATCCGCAGGCCGACGTCGTGATGGGAGTGGCCGCCTCGAGCCTGGCCCTGCTCGACTCGAACGGCATGCTGACGCCGTACGCGCCGATCAACCTCGACGCCATCATGTCGGTCTATCGCGACAAGAAGAATCCGCCCGCGTGGTGGGGCATGGATGTCTGGGGCGCCACGATCTGCTTCAACACGGTCGAGGCGAAGAAGAAGAACATCCCCGAGCCGACGACCTGGAAGGACCTGACCAAGCCGGTCTACAAGGGCCAGATCGTCATGCCCAACCCGGCCTCCTCGGGCACCGGCTACTTCGACGTGACCGCTTGGCTCACCCTCTGGGGCGACGACAACGGCAAGGGCGGCGGCTGGAAGTACATGGACGCGCTGCACGAGAACGTCGCCCAGTACACGCACTCCGGCTCCAAGCCTTGCAATATGGCCGCGGCCGGTGAATACGTGATCGGCATCTCGTTCGAGTACCGCGCCAACGCCAACAAGGCCAAGGGTGCGCCAATCGACCTGGTGTTCCCGAAAGAAGGGCTCGGTTGGGACCTCGAAGCCTTCGCCATCATGAAGGGCACCAAAAACCTGGAAGCGGCGAAGAAGCTGGCCGATTGGGCTTCGAGCAAGGATGCGATGCAGCTCTATGGCAAGAACTTCGCGATCACGGCGCAGCCGGGTGTCGCCGCGCCGCTGGCCAACGTGCCCGCCGACTACGAGAAGCGTCTCGTCAAGATGGATTTCAAGGTCGCTGCCGACAACCGCGAGCGCATCCTGGCCGAGTGGAACAAGCGCTACGACGCGAAGTCCGAGCCGAAAAAATAGGCGTCGCCTGCAGCAGACGTCGATGACCGCGTATCTGCGCCTGGAGGGGATTCGAAAGTCCTTCGGCTCGTTCCAGGCTCTCACGGACATCGACCTGACGGTGGCGCAGGGCGAGTTCGTCTGTTTTCTCGGTCCTTCCGGCTGCGGCAAGACGACGCTGCTGCGCATCATCGCGGGCCTCGAGACGCAGACGGCCGGCAGCATCCGCCAGGGTGAGCGTGACATCTCGATCTTGCCGCCAGCCGATCGCGACTACGGCATCGTCTTCCAGTCGTACGCTCTCTTCCCCAATCTCACGGTCGCCGAAAACGTCGGCTACGGACTGGTCAACCGCAGAGAACCGAAGGCGAAGATCGCGGCACGTGTCGACGAGTTGCTGCGGCTCGTCGGCCTGCCCGGCAGCGGGCCGAAATACGCGGCACAGCTGTCCGGTGGGCAGCAGCAGCGTATCGCCCTGGCGCGCGCGCTCGCGACGTCGCCTGGCCTGCTACTGCTCGACGAGCCGCTGTCCGCGCTGGACGCGCTGGAACGGGTGCGCCTGCGCCAGGAGATCCGTTCGCTGCAGCGCACGCTCGGCGTCACGACCATCATGGTCACGCACGACCAGGAAGAGGCGCTCTCGGTCGCCGACCGCATCGTCGTCATGAACCAGGGCGTGATCGAGCAGGTCGGCACGCCGATGCAGATCTATCGCGACCCGGCGACGCCTTTCGTCGCCGATTTCGTCGGCAAGATCAACGTGCTCTCGGGCCGTCTGCATCCCGGCCGCGACCTGCGCATCGGCGCCAGCCGCTTCGCCTGCGAGCAGGACACCGCGGCCGAGCGCGACGTCAAGGTCTACCTGCGTCCCGAAGACGTGCTGGCGCGGCCGATCGCGCCGGGCGATGCCAACGTGTTCGACGGTGCGATCGACAAGATCGAGTTCCTCGGCTCGTACTGCCTCGTACGCGTCAAGGCCGAAGCGATGGGCGCGCAGCCGATCACCGTCTACCTGTCGCTGAACTATCTGGCCGAGCAGAAACTCGAGGTCGGCAGCCGCTTGCCGCTCAAGGTGCTGCCTGAGCGGATGCGGTTTTTCTAGGTCGAGGGCTCGCCGGTGTCCGCCGTCCTGCCGCTGCCCGCGACGCGTGCATTGCGCCAGCGCGCCCACTGGACCGATCGCGTCGCCCACGCGGCGCTGCTGCGGATCGTGGCGGCGCTCGTCGTCTTCCTGGCCCTGCCGCTGGCGACGATTCTGGGCAAGGCGCTGCAGAACGCCAAGGGCGACTTCGTCGGCCTCGCCAACTTCGCGAGCTACGTGAAGACGCCATCGCTGCTGCAGTCGTTCACCAACAGCCTTTGGGTTTCGGCGCTGGTGATGATCGTGACGGTGCCGCTGGCGTTCGGCTTCGCCTATGCCCTGGCGCGCAGCTGCATCCCGGGCAAGGGCATGTTCCGCACGATCGCGCTGATTCCTCTGCTCGCGCCGTCGCTGCTGTCTGCCCTGTCGCTGATCTACTGGTTCGGCAACCAGGGCGCAGCGCGCGTGCTGATCACGGCGCTCGGCTTCGAGAACATCTACGGCGCGCCGGGCATCGTCGTCGCCGAGTGCTTCGCCGTCTTTCCGCACGCGCTGATGATTCTCGTCAGCGCCCTGGCCCTGTCTGATGCGCGCCTGTACGAAGCAGCTGCCGCGCTCGGCACGTCGACGCGACGCAAGTTCTTCACCATCACGCTACCGGGCGCGAAATACGGGCTCATCTCGGCAGCGCTGGTCTCGTTCACGCTCGTGATGACCGACTTCGGCATCCCGAAGGTGATCGGCGGCAACTTCAACATGCTGGCCACCGACGTCTTCAAGCTCGTCATCGGCCAGCAGGATTTCCAGCGCGGCGCCGTGGTCGGCCTCCTGCTGCTGACGCCGGCCGTGCTCACCTTCGGCATCGACTGGCTGGTACGCAGAAAGCTCACCGCGATGCTGACTGCGCGTGCTGTGCCTTACGCGCCGAAGACGGCGCGCGGCTTCGATGCCTTGATGCTCGCCTACGTGCTGATCGTGAGCGCGTTGATGCTGGCGATGCTCGGCATGGCCATCTTCGCCTCGTTCGCGACCTATTGGCCGTACAACCTGGCGCCGACCTGGAAGCACTACACGATGGGTCTCGTCGACGCCGAGGTCGGCAGCGCCTTCGTCAACAGCCTGAAACTGGCCGCCGGCACGGCCTTCTTCGGCACGACCCTCGTCTTCGTCGGCGCCTACATGCTCGAGAAAACGCGCGGCATGGACGCGCTCAGGCCGGTGGTGCGGCTGCTGGCGATGATGCCGATGGCGGTGCCCGGCCTGGTACTCGGCCTCGGCTACATCTTCTTCTTCAACGAGCCGGGCAATCCACTGCACGGCCTGTACGGCTCGATGGCGATCCTCATCATCTGCACGATCGTCCACTTCTACACGACCGGTCACCTCACGGCCGTGACCGCGCTGAAGTCGCTCGACGCCGAGTTCGAGGCGGTGAGTGCGTCGCTCAAGGTGCCGTTCTTCACGACGCTGCGCCGCGTCACGCTGCCGATCTGCACGCCGACGCTGGTCGACATCGCCCGCTACTTCTTCGTCAACGCGATGACGACGATCTCGGCCGTGGTCTTCCTCTACTCACCCGACACCAAGGTCGCTGCGATCGCCATCCTCAACCTCGACGAAGCCGGCGAGGCCGGCGCGGCTGCCGCCTGCGCCGTGCTCATCA
>JBDTIO010000210.1:0-13298 GCA_039936375.1 Caldimonas sp.
TTCGAGCAGCTTGGTCGCCACGGCCTCGGCATCGGCGGCTCCGCCGAGGCCTTCGAGGATCACGGTGAACTCGTCGCCGGCGAGGCGGGCGACCGTGTCGACGCCGCGCACCGAGGCGACGAGGCGCTCGGCGGCGATCTTCAAAAGCTCGTCGCCGGCCTCATGGCCCTGACTGTCGTTGACATCCTTGAGGTGATCGACGTCGAGGAAGAGAAGCGCCAGCGCCTTGCCGCCACGGCGGGCCCGTTCGATCGCACTGCCCAGTCGATCATTGAAGAGAGCGCGATTCGGCAGGCCGGTCAGCAGGTCGTATTCGGCGCGCTGGCGCAGGCGTTCCTCGGCGGCCTTCTCCTTGGAGACATCGGCATCGGTGCCGACGAGGCGAACCGCCCGTCCCGTCGCATCGCGTTCGACGACCCGGCCGCGGCTGCGCACCCAGACCCAATGGCCGTCGTGGTGGCGGACCCGGAACTCGGCTTCATAGAGCGGCGTCGTACCGCGCACGGCGTCCTGCAGCCGCGCCAATACGCCGCCGAGATCGTCGGGGTGGACGTAGCGGCGCATCTCTTCCGGCGTCACTTCGGTTTCCTCGCTCGGGCCGCCACGCAAGGTCGAGGCCCGGGCGCTGTAATGGATGCGGTTGTTGGCGAGGTCCCAATCGAAGAACGCCTGTTCCGAACCTTCGAGCGCCAGGCTCAGGCGCTCGGCGCTGCGCCGCGCCGCGGTGATCCGTTCCTGGAGGGCGTGGGCCATGCCGTTCAGGGTGTGCGCGAGCAGGCCGATCTCCGAGCTCGAGCGGACGCGGCTGCGGTGCGCGAAGCGGCCTTCGCCGAGCAGGCGCGCA
Source organism: Caldimonas sp. (assembly GCA_039936375.1). Taxonomy (GTDB): domain Bacteria; phylum Pseudomonadota; class Gammaproteobacteria; order Burkholderiales; family Burkholderiaceae_C; genus Schlegelella_A. The sequence continues at coordinate 845 of JBDTIO010000210.1, forward strand.
TCTGCGCTCAACTGGCGCAAGGGCCGGGCGATCCGCCCCGCCACCCAGGCGGCGATGCCCAGGCCGGCGGCCAGCATCGCCAGGCCGATGCCGAGACTTTCGCGGGCGTCGCCGTTCGCTGCGGCGAGCGCCGCGTCGACTGGTATGCCGACGTAGACAAGCCAAGGGATCCTGCGCGAGCGGGCGAAGCCGACGATGCGGTTCACGCCGTCGAAGCCGATGTTCTCCACGCTGCCGTGGCCTTCGCCCAGTCGACGCAGCAAGTCCGCATGATCGAGCGGCGCCGGCTGGCCGATCCAGTGCTCGCCGTCGAGCGAGCGGCCGAGGACGTTGCCCGCGGCGTCGATCAGCGTGATCACGGCGCCGGCCGGCAGCGTGCCGTCTGGATCGAGCAGTTGCGGCAGCGTCGTCAGCCGGGTGGCGACCGAGACGACGCCGATCGTCTGCGCCTGGCGAACGACGCGCAGGGCGAAGACGGCAGTCCAGTCACCGCCCTTTTGCCAGCGCACGGGGGCTTCGGTCGCGAGACCGGGCTCGCGAAGCGCGGCGATGAAGAAGGCGCGGTCCGAAGCGTTGCTCCGCACGCCACCGACGGCCGGTTCGGACGAGCCGATGTTGCTGCCGTCGGCTGCCCAGAGCGAAACTTCCTGCACGTTGGGCGGCAGTTGCGGCACGAGGCCGCGCAGCAAGGCGTCGTTCTGCGCCGTGTCGTCGCGTGCCACCGGCAAGGTGCCCGCGAGCGCGTTGAGAAGCTGCGTCACGTCACCCAGGTGGTCGTCGAGATGCGAGCCGGCGAGCGCCGCCAGCAGGCGCATTTCCTCGCGCACGTGCTCGCGGTCATGGCTGGCCTGGCGCACCGTATTGAAGGCGATGTAGAGGACGAAGAGCGAGCCGATCGCCAGAGCCATCAGCAACAGGCGCGAGCGGATGCCGAATGGAAGAGGCCTCTTGCGCGGCGGTGAAGACAACTCGGCTCCCATGTTCGCAGCCGTTTGCCGCGCCCGCGATGCTGACGCATGCACCGTCGTCGCAGCATCTCGAAGAGAGGCCCGATCGTGGCGCAATTCGCGGCGGCGACCGGCACAATCCGCGATGATGCCGCGATTCGATGAAGGCTCTCCAATGAACTGCCCGCTGTCGGCAGTCGATGCGCCGCACTTCCTGCGCTCGCTGTTCGATGCCGCCGTTGCTGCGGCCTTGCCGACGGCCGCGTCGATCGCACCTTTCCTGCCGCCACCACCACGCGGACGAACGCTCGTTCTCGGCGCCGGCAAGGCGGGCGGTGCGATGGCTGCTGCCGTCGAGGCGGCGTGGCCTGCCGGCGCTCCGATGAGCGGACTGGTCGTGACCCGCTACGACTACGTACCGGCGTCGTACCTGGCGCTGCAGAAGGCCGGCGGCGCGCGCATCGAGGTTGTCGAAGCGGCCCATCCGGTTCCCGATGCGGCCGGTCGTCGTGCCGCCGAACGCATCGCCGGCCTGGCGCGGGGCCTGAGCGAAGACGATCTCGTGCTCTGTCTCATCTCCGGCGGCGCTTCGTCGCTGCTCGCCTTGCCGGCGACCGGCGTCACGCTCGACGAAAAACGCGCCATCAATCGCGCCTTGCTGCAGAGCGGGGCGGCGATCGACGAGATGAATTGCATCAGGAAGCACCTCTCGGCCATCAAGGGCGGCCGGCTGGCGGCGATGTGCGCGCCGGCCCGTGTCGTCACCTTGCTCGTCAGCGATGTGCCGGGCGATTCGCCGGCAACGATCGGCAGCGGCCCGACCGTCGCCGACCCCACGACCTGCGCCGACGCACTCGCCGTGCTCGACCGATATTCGATCGATGTGCCGGCGGCGATCCGCGATCGTCTCGAGCGCGGCGAGCTCGAGACGCCCAAGCCCGGCGATCCGGCCTTCGCCGGCAACGCCGTGCGCGTCGTCGCCACGCCGCAGCAGTCGCTCGAGGCGGCGGCCGCGTCAGCGCGGGCCACCGGCGTCGAGGCGCACATCCTCGGCGACGAGATCGAAGGCGAATCGCGCGAGGTCGGCAAGGTCCATGCGGCGTTGGCGCGGCAGATCGCGCGGCGCGGCCAGCCGTTCGCCAGGCCTTGCGTGGTGCTTTCGGGTGGCGAGACGACGGTGACGGTGCGTCCCTCGGCCGGCGCCCCGGGCCGCGGTGGCCGCGCCAGCGAATTTCTGCTCGGCTGCGCGATTGCCCTGCAAGGCGAGCCCGGCGTTCACGTGCTGGCTGCCGACACCGACGGCATCGACGGCAGCGAGAACAACGCCGGCGCCGTCGTCGCACCGGACACCCTGGCGCGCGCCGCCGCCGCCGGCGCCAAGCCGCGCGACTTCCTTGAACGCAACGACGCCTACGGCTTTTTCGAATCGATCGGCGATCTGCTCGTGACCGGACCGACGTTCACCAACGTCAATGACTTCCGAGCGGTCCTGATCCTCTGAGCGACATCGGCCGGAACGAGGAATGGCCAGGGTGGCGATGCGGCCGACGGTGGTGGAAGCGATTCGGCTGAAAACCGAACGGCGCGAAGACCGTCGTATCGCCGTCGTTATCCATGCTCGCGGCCTCGTTGCGGCGATCGAGCAGGGCCAGGCGCTGGCGCATGAGATCTTCTTCGCTGGAACGGAGCAACTGGGCTTCGATGCTGCGCTGCACGCGTGCGCTCACGGCGTCGGCCTGGCGCCGGACGTCGAGCGCCCGCTGCTGTGCGGCCACCGGATCTTCGCGTTCCATCTCCCAGGTTCGCTCGGTCACCGCGGTGGCCGATGGCCGATCGGTCAGCACGCTTCGGCCGGTGGCGTCGCGCTGCAGATAGATCTGTGCCGTCTTGGGGGTGTCGGCGAAAGCCGCGCCGGCAGTGCCGCCCAGGGCGAGGGCAACGACGATCAGGCAAGGGCGGAGGTGCAGCGACATGATCACTCCCGAAGCGGTGCGTGCAACGCCGCTAAATGTGCCACGCTTCGCTGGATTGCGCCGTGGTTTAGGCGACAGCCGGACGACGCGTGGGTCTTGGTAGGCTCGCGGATCGTTCCGCTACGGGCTGTCGCATGACCCAGACCTACATTTTCCGCGCCGCCGCGCTGATCGCCGCTGTCCGCGCGATCGTCGCCGCCGCCGGCTCGTCCGAAGCCGAGGCCGGAGCGGTGGCCGCCAATCTCGTCGAGGCCAATCTGCGCGGCCACGATTCCCACGGCGTCGGCATGGTGCCGCGCTACATCGATGCGGTGCTCGAGGGCGGCCTCACGGTCAACGGCCACGTTGCCGTTCGTGCCGATTCGGGCGCGCTGCTCACGCTCGATGGCCAGGCCGGTTACGGCCAGGTGATCGGCGCCGAGGCGATGGCGCTCGGCATCGCGCGGGCCAGGCAGCACGGCGTCTGCATCGTCGGCCTCGCCCATTCGCACCACCTTGGCCGGATCGGTCATTGGGCCGAGCAATGCATCGCCGCCGGGCTTGTCTCGATCCATTTCGTCAACGTGCTGGCGCGGCCGATCGTGGCGCCGTTCGGCGGTCGCGACGCGCGACTCGGCACCAATCCGTTCTGCGTCGGCATTCCGCGGCCGGGGCGCGATCCGATCGTGCTCGACTTCGCGACCAGCAAGATTGCCCAGGGCAAGACGCGGGTCGCCTACAACAAGGGCTTGCCGCTCGAGCCCGGAACGGTCATCGACAACCACGGCGAGCCGACGACCGATCCGCGCTTTACGGTCATCGAGCCCACGGGCGCCCTGTTGCCTTTCGGAGAGCACAAGGGGGCCGGCCTGGCGCTGATCTGCGAGCTGCTGGGCGGGGCGCTGGCCGGAGGACAGACCGGCGGCCCGGTCGGCGACGGCCGCCGGCGCGTGATCAACAGCATGTTTTCCATCATCGTCGACGCCGAGCGGCTCGGCACCGCCGCGAACCTGGCGCGCGAAATGGAGTCGTTCGTCGCCTGGTACACGGCTTCGCCGCCGATGGCCGGTGTGGGCCATGTCAGAACCCCGGGCGAGCCGGAGCGCGAGACGCGCGCGGCGCGCCTGGCCGAGGGCGTCCCGGTCGACGCCGTCACGTGGGGCGAGATCATCGCCGCGGCCGGCAAGGTCGGCCTTGCTGGCGGCGTGGTCGAAGCGCTCGTGCGCTGACGCTGCTACGCTTCCCGATGGGCTCGCTTCGCACTTCTTTCGCGTCACTTCTGGCGCTCGTCGCCAGCCTCTATGGCGCCAGCGCAGTGGCCGGTGTTCAGCTCGACAAGCTGCGCGCCCCGCCAGGCTTTCACGTCGAGCTGCTGACGAGCGAGGTGCCGAATGCGCGGCAGATGGCGCTCGGCCGGCAGGCCGACGGCAAGGCTGTGCTCTATGTCGGCAGCATGGGCGCGGGCAAGGTCTACGCCGTCGAGCTCGAGGGCGGCAAGGCCGGTGCCGTGCACACGATCGCCTCGGGCCTCGAGCTGCCGATCGGCGTTGCCTGGCGCGGCGGCAGTCTCTACGTCACCGCGGTCTCGCGTCTCCTGCGCTTCGACGCGATCGGCGATCACCTCGACCATCCGCCGGTCCCGGTCGTCGTCACCGACCGCTTGCCGGGCGAGACCCATCACGGCGGCAAGTTCATCGCCTTCGGCCCCGACGGAAAGCTCTACGTGCCGGTCGGTGCGCCGTGCAATATCTGCGAGCCCGACGCGCGACACGGCATCATCGAACGCATGAATGCGGACGGCAGCGGCGTCGAGACAGTGGCCAGCGGCGTGCGCAATTCGGTCGGCTTCGACTGGCGCAGCAGCGACAAGTCGCTCTGGTTCACCGACAACGGCCGCGACATGCTCGGCGATGACGTGCCGAGCGACGAGCTCAACCACGTCACCCGAGCAGCACAGAACTTCGGCTATCCGTATTGCCACCAGGGCGACATCGCCGACCCCGAGTTCGGAGCCAAGCACGCCTGCAGCGAATTCACGGCGCCGGCGGCCAAGCTCGGCGCCCACGTCGCATCGCTCGGCATGCGCTTCTACGACGGTACGCAATTCCCGGCCGCCTACCGCGGCAACGTGTTCATCGCCGAGCATGGCTCGTGGAACCGGAGCAAGAAGAGTGGCTACGTGGTCGCGCGCGTCGCCATCGACGGCCAGGGCCGGGCCGCGCCGCCCGAGCCTTTTGTCGAAGGCTGGTTGCAGGTGGATGCGCGTGGCAACGAGACGGTCTGGGGCCGCCCCGCCGACGTTCTGTCGCTGCCCGACGGGTCGCTTCTTGTCAGCGACGATCTTGCCGGCGCCATCTATCGCGTTCGCTACGCTCCGTAGGGCTTGCGAACTCTCCCGTAGCGTCAACAAGGCCTCGCCATGAGCACCGGTTCGATCGTCGCCCTCGTCGTCATCCTCGTCGTCGCCGGCCTGGCCTGGCTGTTCTTGAAGGGCCGCAAGGGCACGCAGGACGCCACCGTGACGCGGCCGTCCGTCGCGTTCGACAGCGACGCGGTCGAGCCGGCGCCGGCAGTGGATGCTGCGGCGGCAGCGGCAGCGCCGGAGGCCGTGCCACCGCGGCCCGCATCACCGCAGGCAATGCCGCCCTCACCGCCCATGGTCGCCACTCCACCACCGAGGAAATCGGCGCCGCCGGTCGAGCCGCCGGCGCCAGAATCGATCACCATCATCATGGCGCGGCCGCGTCCGCCGGCACCTGTCGTCGAGCGTGTCCTGATCCTCGAAGACGTCGACGCCGCCGAATGGGACGCGGCGCAGCCGCTGGCGCTTTCGGCCGTGCAAGGCGCCGCCGTCGCCAGCGCCATGGCCGCGACGACGCCTGGGCACTCCGGCGAAAGCGTGCTGCACGCGGTTCGGTTCGAAGCCGGCTCGGCGATCCGCATCGCGCGCGGCGAGCTCGAGGCGATCCGGGTGATCGCGGCAGCATGCGCGAGCTCGGCAGCGCGCAAGGAGCGCTGGCTCGATTCCGCAGCCGCCACCGCGCTCGCCTCGACCGCGCTGGCCGCCCTGGCCGGCGAGCGCTGGCTCGACGCGCTCGGCGACGAGATGCGTGATCTCAAGGCCAGCGTCGCGGCATTGCCGCCCAAGCTTGCCGCTCAGAGTGATGGCCGCCTCAAGACGCTGGTGCAGGACCTCTCGCGCTTTGCCCGCGAGGCACGTGACAACTACATGTCGGTCGTCGGCAAGTTCGCGTTTCGCGAGCGGGTCGGCGAAGGTTGCGAGCGTGCGTCGGGGCTCTGGCACGACCTCGTCGCCAGCACCGATGCGGCACGCCAGCAACTCGAAGGGGTTGCCATGACGCCGCGCTTCGGCGAAGCGCAGATCGATCGCTGCCTGTCACTGTGGCGCGAGCTGCAAAGCCAGGAGCGGCTGCTGGAGATCGCGGCGCGCCTTCTGGCCGGCATGCACACCTTGCGCCTGGCCCTCGGCGATGCGGCGCCGGCCGGCGGCGTCGATCCGCTGCTGTCGGCTTCGGCCGCCTTGCGGGCCGGTCTGGCCCACGATCACGATCTCGCCGCCCGTCTCGTCGAGCGGGAGAAGAACGCCGAGGGCGACCCCTACGTCGGCAAGGCCGAGTTCGCGGCGAATCGCGCTGCGCTGCGCAAGCTCCTCGACAAGCTGGCGGCCGAGGCGATGGCCCTGGCGATGCAGCGCCTCGACGCCGCTGCGGCTACCGGGCCACTCGACGCCGGTGCCGGCGCGCCGAGCCGGCTCCTCGTGTTGAGCCCGCCCGGAGAAGGCCTGGGCTCGTTGCGCTGGAGCAGCGCGCCGCAGACGAGTTGAGCCTCAGCGCGGAACGAGCTTGGCGCCGGTCAGCTGTTCCTGCGCCTCGACCAGCGAAGGAACGAATTTCTTGCCGTAGCCGAGGGCGCTGGCCAGCACCAGCGACTGATGCACCGCTTCGCCCATGACGGTGGGAATGGCCAGGCCTTCGGCGAGGTGGGTGTAATAGCGAATGTCCTTGCGGGCGTTGTCGAGCTCGAACTTGAGGCCGCCGAGGTCGCCGTCCAAGGTCTTCGCCATCGCCTGAAACAGGCCGGAGTTGACGGCACCGGCGGAGACCAGCTCGACCAGTTTTTTCGGATCGATGCCGGCGCGAGCGCCGACCGCGAAGGCTTCGGCCGTGGCCGTGCAGATCGCCTGGGCGATGAAGTTGTTGAGCAGCTTGATGGTGTGGCCGGCGCCTGGGCCGCCGACGTGGAAGACGTTCTCAGCGAAGCCGCGCAAGGTGGGCTCGATGCGGGCGAACGTCGCGTCGTCGGCGCCGACCATGATGTTCAGCTTGCCGAGCTCGGCCTCGACCGGCGTGCGCGCCAGAGGCGCATCGACGAGCGTCACGCCCGCAGCGGCGCACGCTGCACCCAGTTTCGCCGTCGAGTCGGGCTCGCTGGTCGAGCAGTCGACGATGACGAGGCCGTGCTTGCCTTGGGCGCCGGCAAGAAGCCCGTCGCTGCCGCCGATGACGCTTTCAACCTGCGGCGATCCGGTGACGCAGACAAAGACGATCTCGCACTCCCGGGCCAGCGCCGAGGGCGTCGCCGCTTCGACGGCGCCGGCGGCGATCAGGTCGGCGACCCGTTGCCGATTGCGGTGCACGGTCAAGCGCAGAGCGTGACCTTTGCCGAGCAGGCTTTTCGCCATGCCGTGGCCCATCAAGCCCGATGCGCCGATGAATCCAATCGTTGTCATGTTCGCGGTCTCCTGCCGGTAAGAAGACGATTGTGCGGCTCGGGTGCGACCGAGGGCGCCGACAGGGTGCTTGCCGTCAGCCGAACATGGCCTGACCCGGTCAGCCGGCGGCGCAGAGCGCGCGAAGCTCGGCGGGATCGACATCGATGCCGATGCCGGGGGCGTTGCCGAGGCGCGCATGGCCGGCGTCGATCGCGCCGAGCGCACCGCTCGGCCTCGTGCGCAACGGATTGGCGTTGGCATCGACCTCGAGCATGCCGCCGCCACCCACCGCCGCGAGCAGGTGCGCCGACGCCAGCAAGCCGACGCCGCGAAGTTGTTCTCGAGTCGACCCCATTCAGCCGTTGTCGACCAGGATCGCGGCAACGTCTTGCCGCTCCCCGAGCAGGCGCACCACGTCCAGGTGATCGGCGGCTTCGAAGTAGAACCACTGCATCGGGAACCCCGTGACTCGCCAGGACCTCAGGCCGGGGATGTCGCACAGTTGCCCGAGCCGAGGCGAGCCCATTGCCGGCATGCGCTGGATGGGTTTCAACGCCGCCAGGGCGGCGTCGAACATCTTCTCAGCCAGGGCCGCGCCACCCTCTTTTTGGCAATGGCGCGCAGCCTGCACCAGGTCTTCTTCTGCCAATGGGCGCAGCCTGGCCGGTTTCAACCCGGGCCGCCCAGGGCTCGTTTCTTGAGCTCGGCGGCAATCTTCTGGGTCGGAGTGCGGCCGCTGCCCGAGCTCAGCCCTTTCTCGATCAAGTCGCGCAGGCGCTTTTTGGCTTCCTCTTCCTGGTCGCGTCGAATAAGCTCACGCAGGTATTCGCTCGTGTTGCCGTATTTGCCGGAGCGCACGCGTTGGTCAACATAGCTGCGCAGCGCCTCGGGGAGGGCGAAGCTCATGGTGTTCGTACTCATGAGACAGATGATCCGGTGACTATCAATAGTTGTCAATATGACCCTGCGGACCACGGCCGCGTCGGCCTGGATCAGCTCGGGAAGTGCGCCGGCGCGAGGCGCAGAATCGACGCATGACCCGCGAAACCGACGCTGCTTTCGACCCGGCCTCGCACGCCCAGATCGACCTCGCCGACGAAGCCGCCGTCACTCGCTGGGCGGCGGCGCTCGGCACCACCGATGAAGCGATGCTGCACGCCGTGCAGGTGGTCGGCACGCGGATCGACCGCATCAAGGAATATCTGGGTGAGGGCGGCAGCGCCGGCGAGCAGGTCGACGGCTGAGGCCCTGCTCAGGCGAAGGCGTCCACGTGCCCTCCGTGCGCACCTCTCGGAGCCGCGCGAGAATCGGTGATCGTCGACACCCCTCACCAAACTGCACACCATGGACACACGCGTCTACCCCAACACCCAGCTCTACATCGACGGCCAATGGACGAATGCCCGCTCGGGCCGCACCATGCCGGTCGTCAATCCAGCCAGCGGCGACACCATCGGCACGCTCGCCTATGCCGAGCGCGCCGATCTCGACCACGCGCTCGACGCCACCGTCAAGGGCTTCGCGACCTGGAAGCGCATCAGCGCCTACGAGCGCTCGAAGATGATGCGAAAGGCCGCCAACCTGCTACGCGAGCGGCTCGACCACATCGCCATGCTGATGACGATGGAGCAGGGCAAGACGCTCGCCGAAGCCAAGGGCGAGATCCTGAACGGCGCCGACACCATCGACTGGTTCGCCGAGGAAGCTCGCCGTGCCTACGGCCGCGTCATTCCGGCGCGCGGCGAAGGCATCTACCAGCTCGTCGTCAAGGAGCCGGTCGGCCCGGTCGCCGCGTTCACGCCTTGGAATTTTCCGATCAACCAGGTCGTGAGGAAGCTCTCGGCGGCGCTCGCCGCCGGCTGCTCGATCATCGTCAAGGCGCCCGAGGAAACGCCGGCGTCGCCGGCCGAATTGATCCGCGCCTTCGCCGACGCCGGCGTGCCGCCCGGCACCATCGGTCTTGTCTACGGCAGCCCGGCCGACATCTCGAGCTACCTCATTCCGCACCCGGCGATCCGCAAGATCTCGTTCACCGGATCGACGGTCGTCGGCAAGCAGCTCGCTGCGCTCGCCGGCCTGCACATGAAGCGGGCGACGATGGAGCTCGGCGGCCACGCGCCGGTGATCATCTTCGACGACGCCGACGTGACCATCGCTGCCAAGGCCATGGCGTCGTCGAAGTTCAGGAACGCCGGCCAGGTCTGCATCTCGCCGACCCGCTTCCTGGTGCAAGAAGGCGTCTACGACGCGTTCGTCGAGCAGTTCGTCGCCAACACGAAGCGGCTGAAGGTCGGCGACGGCCTCGAGGCCGGCACGACGATGGGCTCGCTCGCCAACCCGCGCCGCTCGACGGCAATGGAGGCGAACCTCGAAGACGCGAGCAAGCATGGCGGCAAGGTGAAGACCGGCGGCCATCGCATCGGCGCCAAGGGCAACTTCTTCGAGCCGACCGTCGTCACCGAGCTCGGCAACGACGCCAAGGCGATGAACGAGGAGCCGTTCGGGCCGATGGCGATCATCAACCCGTTCAAGACCTTCGACGATGCGGTGAAGGAAGCCAACCGGCTGCCGTTCGGCCTCGCCGCGTACGCCTGGACGAAGTCGGCCAAGACGGCGAACGCGATCGCCTCGCAGGTCGAGACCGGCATGATCTCGATCAACCACGTTGGCCTCGGCATTCCCGAAGTGCCGTTCGGCGGCGTCAAGGATTCGGGCTACGGCTCCGAAGGCGGCAGCGAGGCGATCGAGCCCTACCTGAATCCCAAGTTCGTGACGCAGGCCGGGCTGTAAAGGGGGGGCCGCGAGCGAGCCCGCCGCTGAGTCTGAATCTATTGCCTGGGTTCGCCCCGCCCGTTCACGGCGATCGTCGGCCCCGGAGCGCCACCCATCTGAATGCGATGGTCGACGCCGCGGAAGTTGTACGTCACATCCCAGTATTGCGGTGTGGTGCTCGCCGTGTTCTCGCAACGGCGCACGTCTTGCCCGGTGTCGCGGTCGCGCAGCCGGTCGATGTTGGCGCCGAGCGCGGCACCGCCCACGGCTCCGCCGATCGTGGTGACGGTCTTGCCGCTGCCGCCGCCGAGCTGATGGCCGAGGATGCCGCCGAGCACGCCGCCGATGATGCCGCCGGGGACGTTGATGTCGCGCTGCGGCTCTGCGACCTGCTGCCGTTCCATCCAGCAACGGTGCTCGGGCGGCCCGACGACAGCGCGAGCCGACGTGACTGGCGCCTGGAAGAGGCGCTCGTTGGGGCGCTGGCGATATTCATACGTCGGCGCCGCCAGCGGCTGCGGCGCTTCGTTGTCGTAGCGGGCGTGATCGTGCACCGGGCGAACCGACGAGATCCGATTGTCGAGACCGAGGCCGCGCAACGAGTCGTAGCTGCCACGCTTCAGCACGACGCAACGACCTGAGAAGCGGGCGTCCTCACAGACCTCCCAGCGGCCATGGTCGACGACGACCGAAGAGGCACGATCGTTGAAGCCGACGCGTCCGAAATCGCCGACGGGATTGTTGGCGGTGAAGGCACGGCCGCGAAATCCTTCGCCTTCGTAGAAGGTGATTTGTGCCGACGCATGCGCCGCGGCGAGCAGCGCGAGGGTCGCGAGGACCGGCTTGAGTGAGGTGCTGTTCATTTGTATTTCTCCATGAATATCGGATCGCCTGTCACCCGTAGCAGAAGGCCGAGCGCTTGAGCAGCGAGACACGTGACCTTAGTGGCGTCGCCGGTGCCTGTCGGGTGACGAGCGCCGCGCAGCAGCGCCAGAGATCGCGCCGCGGCGGCCGCGTCGACCTCCTACGGTGCGACCTCGCCTGCGACCGAATTGCAGGGATGGGTGGGGATCATCTCGCGCCGACGACCGCTTCCTGGCGCGCGTAGAACCGCGCCACTTCATCGATCTCGTCACCCGACATGGCGCGAACCATGTTTCGCATCTGCGCCAGGCCGTCGTTGTGTCGGCTGCCCGAAGCAAAATTCTTTAATTGGGCCGTCAGGTATTCGCTCGGCATGCCTTCCAGCCAGGGTGCGCCGAGCTTGCGCTCGCTACCGCCGTGACAGGACGCGCAAGGCGCGATGTTGCGCATGGGACTGCCGACCTTGACCAGCAGAGGCATGTGCGCATCTTCGGCGGCGGTGTTTCGAAGTGCCGGCAGGTAGGCGTAGTAGACGGCCAGGTCGTCGATGTCGCGATCCGACAACCGGCTTGCCAGTGCCTGCATCACGGCGCTGATCCTGTCGCCGTTCCTGAAGTCGATCAATTGCTTGATGATGACTTCGGGATACTGGCCGGCCAGATTCGGCGCATTGGCTTCGCTCAGGCCGCGCGCACCGTGGCACATCGTGCACTGCAGGGCCAGCGTCGCGCCGCGGCCGATCGCCTCGCTGGTTCCGGCCCTGGCCATGTCTCGATTGAGGACGACATCGGTGGATCGCCGGCGAGCCGGCAATGCCCCCTCCTTGGGCGCCCATGTGTCGGGAACGCCGGCGGCCCGGCAGATGCTGGCCCACAAACCGCCGGCGCCGAAGTCGCCTTGCACCGAGGGCAGCCAGACGAAGCCCACCAGCAATGAGAACAGGCTCAACGCGCACAGGGCCAGCACGCTGTAGCGAAACCAGCGGTTGCTCCAGGCATAGACGGCCTCGCGTTCCATCATCTTCCGCCCATGGGAATTGCAGGCACCGACGTGCCGCTGAGCGATGCCAGCTGGACGATCGGGAAGCCGTAGTTGACGACCGTCAGCGCGATCATCATCGCCACCCACAACCTGAAGCCGTTGAGCAGGGCCGGTGCCTTGACCGGCAGGTGCACAGCGACGCTGAA
>JBDTIO010000211.1:0-4220 GCA_039936375.1 Caldimonas sp.
GCCATCATCGCGCTCGCCCTCGGGGCGACGGCGCTGATGGCAAGCGCCGCGTTCGCCGCGCAGCGCTATTTCGAATACCACGCCGAGCCCGACGCCGCGGCAACGGCCGAGCCGGCTGTCGTCGCCGCGGTCACGAGAGGCGCGGCCGTTGCAGCGCCACGATCCGGGCGTCAGTCGAACAACCAGAGGCTCGCGCCGTAGAACAGCGCGGCCATCGGGTGGCATGACGATCTTCGGCGTCTGCCTGGCGCTGGCGTTCGGCGCGACCGCCGCGATGTCGACACTGGCATTCGTCGTCGAGCGCTATTTCGAGTGGCACATTCCCGGATGAAGGTTCAGGCGAACAGCCACAGGCTGACCGCGTAGAACACACCGGCCACGAACGCCGAGGCTGGAATCGTGAAGATCCAGGCCCAGACGATGTTGCCGGCGACGCCCCAGCGCACCGCCGCCGCGCGCCGCACCGAACCGACGCCGACGATCGCGCCGGCGATGGTGTGCGTGGTCGACACCGGAATGCCGAGCGCCGAGGCGATGAAGAGCGTGATCGCGCCGCCGGTTTCGGCGCAGAAGCCGCCGACCGGCTTCAGCTTGGTGATCTTCTGGCCCATCGTGCGGACGATGCGCCAGCCGCCGAACATAGTGCCCAGGCCGATCGCCAAGTAGCAGCACCAGATCACCCAGACCGGCGGCATGCTCGCACCGGCGCTTGAATAGCCCGAGGCGATCAGCAACATCCAGATGATGCCGATGGTCTTTTGCGCGTCGTTGCCGCCGTGGCCGAGGCTGTACAGGCCGGCCGAGACCAGCTGCAGGCGGCGAAACAGGTTGTCGACCTTGAGCGGCGAGGCATGGCGAAAGATGTTGGCCACCAGCACCATCAGCAAGGCGCCGAGCAGGAAACCGAGCACCGGCGAGAGGAAGATGAAGAGCACCGTCTTCCAGATGCCCGACGCGATCAGCGAATGGGTGCCGCCCTTGGCGATCACGGCGCCGACGATGCCGCCGATCAGCGCATGCGACGAGCTCGAGGGAATGCCCCAACGCCAGGTGACGAAATTCCAGAAGATGGCGCCGATCAGCGCACCGAAGACGACGTGGTGATCGACGACGTCGGGCTGGGCGATGCCTTTGCCGACGGTCGCGGCGACGCTCAGATGAAAGACGAAGATGGCAACGACGTTGAAGAAAGCGGCGAAGACGATCGCCTGCTGCGGCTTCAGCACGCCGGTCGAGACGACGGTGGCGATCGAGTTCGCGGCGTCGTGAAAGCCGTTCATGAAGTCGAAGGCGATGCCGAGCGCCACAAGCATCGCGACGACGCCGAACGAGAGCTGAACGCTGGTCATCGCCGGCCTGAAGCCTCGCCGCCCGCGCGGCCGATCACGAGTTCTCGAGGACGACGCCCTCGATGAGATTGGCGACGTCTTCGCAGCGGTCGGAGATGGACTCGAGCAGCTCGTAGACGGCCCGGAGCTTGATCAGCTCGCGCACGTCCTTTTCCTCTCGAAACAGCTTCGACATCGCCGAACGCATCACCCGGTCGGCATCGGACTCGAGGCGATCGATCTCCTCGCAGGTCTTGAGCGCCGCGTCGGCCACCTGCGGCTCGCTGATCTTGGGCAGCAACGACACGGCGTGCTGAACCCGCTCGCAGCACTTGGCGCTCAGGTCGCCGAGCCGCAGGATGTCGTCGTTCATGGCCTGCACGTCGTAGAGCGTCATCGTCTCGCTCGCGTCCTGCAGCAAGTCGAGAATGTCGTCCATGGCGTTAATGAGGCCGTGGATCTGCTCGCGATCGATCGGCGTGATGAAGGTCTTGTGCAGCAGCCGGTTCACCTCGGCCGTGATGCGGTCGGCCTGGCGCTCCGCCGTGCCGACCTCGATCGAGTGCTTCTCGCGCAGGGCCGGATCGGCGTAGTGCTGGATCAGGCGGATGAACGCGCGGGCACCCTCGGCGATGTAGCCGGCGTGCTGGTTGAACAGCTCGAAGAAATTTCCTTCGCGTGGCAGCAATTTGCCGAACAGCATGCGTACCTCTCCTCGTTTGGCGCGGAGTTTACGGGCCGCGCCGCGATCACAATCGCGGCTGGCCATGAACCGCAACGAATCCGACGCCGCATCTTCGTGCCTCGACGTGCGTGCGCTGCAATGCCGGCGCGGCGAACGAACGCTGTTTCGAAGCGTCGACTTTTCGCTCAATCGCGGCGAGATCGTCTGGCTGCGGGGCGCCAACGGCCAAGGCAAGACGACCTTGCTGCGAACGCTGGCCGGTCTTTCGGCTACCGAGTCAGGAAGCATCACATGGCGCGATGCGGCCGCGCGGCCGCCTTCTTTCCTCTATCTCGCACACGCCAACGCGCTCAAGGAGGACCTGACCGTCACCGAGTCGCTGCAATTTCTCATGCGAGTCGCCGGCGACCAGCCGACGCCCGACGAGCTCGACGCCGCTCTCGCCCGCTTCGGCATGGCCGGTCGCCGCCACGCACCGGTACGAACGCTCTCGCAAGGGCAGCGCCGCCGCGTCGCGCTGGCGCGCCTGGCGACGCCGCGAACGCCGGCGACCTGGTTGCTCGACGAGCCCTTCGATGCCCTCGACACGGCGGGGATCGAGATCCTGAACGACGTCCTGGTCGAGCACGCGAAGCGCGGCGGCAGCATCGTCATGACCAGCCATGTGCCGCTGTCGATCGCCGATCCGTTGCCCATCGTGGCGATCCTCGAATCGCCCGTCGCCGCATGACGCGGCTGTTCGCCGCCGTGGTCGTGCGCGACCTTCGCCTGGCAGCGCGGCGCCGTGCCGATGCCCTCTTGCCGATCGCCTTCTTCACCGTCGCCGTCAGCCTGTTTCCCCTCGGCGTCGGCCCCGAGGCGCAGACCTTGCGCCAGATCGCGCCGGGTGTCGTCTGGGTCGCGGCCCTGCTCGCGGCGATGATCTCGGTGACGCAGCTCTACGCCGGCGACCTGGCCGATGGCTCGCTCGAGCAGATGCTGCTCGCCTCGCCCGGCCTGGCCATCGACCTCGCCGCCGCCAAAGCCGCAGCGCACTGGCTGGTCACCGGCCTGCCGCTGGTCATCGCCGCGCCGGTCTTCGGCCTGATGTTCGGCATGCGCGGCGAGGCCATCGCCAGCCTCGCCTTGACCTTGCTCCTGGGCACCCCCGTGCTCAGCCTGCTCGGCGGCCTGGGCGCGGCGCTGACGCTGGGCCTGCGCAGCGGCGCGGCGCTCCTCATCCTGCTGATCGTGCCGCTCTGCATCCCAGCGCTCATCTTCGGCGCCGGTGCGGTGGCCGCGGTCGACGCCGGAATGTCGGCCCGGGCCCACCTGTCGCTGCTCGGTGCCTTTCTCATCTTCACCGCCTTGATCGCACCGCCGGCGACGGCCGCGGCGCTACGGATCGCCACCGAATGACAGTTGGTCACAAGGGTTTGCCGGAAGGCCGGACAATTGCTGCCGCCCGACACCCATGACGACCGCCTTCCGCTTTTTCCAGTTTGCCGCGCCGGCCCGCTTCTATCGGCTGGCCGGGATGCTGGTCCCGCCGTGCTGGGTGGCGTTCGCGATCCTTGCCGTCGCCGGCCTCTACGTGGGCTTTTTCCGCGCCCCGACCGACGCGACGCAGGGCGATGCCTATCGCATCATCTTCATCCACGTCCCCGCGGCCTGGATGTCGATGGTGCTGTACGTGGCGATGGCCTTCTGGGCCGCGATCGGCTGGGCCTTCAATGCCCGACTGGCCTCGATGCTGGCTCGCGCCATCGCCCCCACCGGCGCGCTGTTCACTTTCCTGGCCCTCTGGACCGGCGCCTCCTGGGGCAAGCCGGCCTGGGGCACCTGGTGGGTCTGGGATGCGCGGCTGACCTCGGAGCTGATCCTGCTTTTTCTCTACGCCGGCTTCTTGGCGATCGTCTCGGCCATCGACGATCCACGCCGCGCCGACCGGGCCGGCGCGCTGGTGGCGATCGTCGGCAGCGTCAACGTGCCGATCATCTATTTCTCGGTGAAATGGTGGAACACCTTGCACCAGGGCGCCACCATCACCCTCACGACCGCGCCGAAAATGGTGAGCTCGATGCTCCTCGCCATGCTGCTCATGACCCTCGCCTTCTGGGCCTACGCCTTCGCCGTCGTCTTCATGCGCGCCCGGGCAATCGTTCTCGAGCGCGACCAGCACGCGCAGTGGGCCGGCGAAGTGGCGCAGCGCCCGGTACGCGCCGGCC
>JBDTIO010000212.1:0-17177 GCA_039936375.1 Caldimonas sp.
TCGTCGCGAGCAGCGACGAATTCCTTGCAGACCAGGTTCATGCCGTCGTGCAGGCTCGTCACGAGGCAGACATCGGCGGCGCGATAGAGCTCGTTCAACGCGTCGTGCTCATGATGCTGCGCGAGCAGGATGACGGGCCGGTAGCCGGCCCGGCCGAAGCGCTGGTCGATTCGCTCGCACAGGCGCTGGATTCGCTCCTGGAAAGTCCGGTACTCCTCGAGCGAGGCCCGTGTCGGCGCAGCCACCTGCACAAAGCTGAGCTTGCCGATCCACTCCGGGCGTTTCTCGAGCAGCCGCTCGACCGCGTGCAGTCGCTCGAGTATTCCCTTCGTGTAGTCGAAGCGATCCACGCCGACGGCAAGCTGCTGCCCCGCCGCGAGCCCGAGCCGCTCGAAGACGGCGGCGCGGCACTGCGCAACCGGCGGCCAGCACGCCTCGGTCTCGCGTGTCGGCCATTCGATCGAGATCGGATAGCTCTGCACCAGCGTCTCTTCGTCGCGGAACGAGATTGTCGAGTGCTCGTGCTCGATCCGAGCCTCGAGATAGCGGTCGGCGGTCTCGAGAAAGTTCTTGCAGTGGAAGCGCGTGTGGAACCCGAGGATCGTGCTGCCGAGCATGCCCTCGAGGATCTCGCGCCGCCACGGGCAGATGCCGAACGACTCCGGGTTGGGCCATGGGATGTGCCAGAAGGTCAGGATCGTCGCGGTCGGAAGCCTGGCCCGGATCATCGCCGGCAGCAGCGCGAAGTGGTAGTCCTGCGCGAGCACGATCGGATCGTCGCTGCGTGCTTCATCGACCACGGCATCGGCGAAGCGCTGGTTCACCTCGCGATAGGCCCGCCAGTCGCTCTCGCGAAATACCGGCCGGACGTGCGCGACGTGACAAAGCGGCCACAGCCCTTCGTTGGCGAACCCGTAGTAGTAGCCCTGCTCTTCTTCCGCGGTCAACCAGAGCCGGCGCAGCGTGTATTCATCGGACCCGGGCGGCACACGCAGCCGGCCGTTCGCGTCGGCCGCTTCGCGGTCGGCGACCCCGCTGCCGTGAGCGATCCACGTGCCGGAGCAGGCACGCATTACCGGCTCGATCGCGGTCACCAGCCCACTCGCCGGGCGGCGGACGACAACGCCACCATTCGCGGCTGTGTCGTGGATGTAGGGCTCGCGGTTCGACACGACGATCACCTCGTCGCCGCGCAATTGCGTGCGCAGCAGCGAACGCAGGCGTTCCGCGTTCCAGGCCACTTCGGGGGCGAGCGAGCGCCGGTACTCGTCCTCGAGATCTCGCAGGCGCATCCGCAGGTCGGCAGCCAGGGGCGCCAGCTCGCTCGACGCCGCGATCGGACGAATCAGGCCCTCGCCGCGAAGCAACGCGCGCGCCCCGGCGACCCAACCCCGCCAGCTCAGTTGTGCCACCACGACCGTCGTCAGCGCGATCACCCCCCCGAGTGCGGCAATCAGGATGATCAGGTAGCGCTGCGTATCCTGGCTGCGTTTCTCGATGAAGCTGAAATCGTGAAGCAGCACCAGGTCGGCGATCGGGCCCGAGTCGCCCATGACTTCGTGCATTCCCACGTGGACCGGTCCGCCTTCAATGAGCACGACGGGCGAAGGCCGCAAGGCGACGCTGCGCGCCGCCTTGCATCCCAGCGTTGCCGGATAGTTGGCGGTCCGGCGCAGCAGGTGACCGTCCCGCGAGCACAGCCCGATGGCGACCAGACGCTCGTCTTTCGCGGCCCGATCGAACAGCGCTTGCAGGCGTCCGCCCTCGGGATCCTTGATCGCTTCTGCGATCGAATCGGAAAGCGCGTTGGTGACCAGCTCGCCGCGCATCGTCAGGTCGCGCGAGAACCAGCGCAAGGTCAGGCGATCCATCAGCGGCAGGGCGAAGTACGCCGCGACGCCGAGGATCAGCAACAGGGGCAGAAGAAATCGGAGTTGGAGGCGGAAAGTGTTCAAGCGGATGGATCGACGGAATCCTCGTCGATCTCCCTCGTTGACTGCGGCCGATCCTACCTGTGTCGCATTGCCCGACCCCGCGGAACTCCTTTGGGCGCACGCAAGGGTCCGCCGGCCCAGGCTCAGGAAGCGCGTGCCGGGATCGGCTTCGATCCAACCCTGACATCGCCGCACTGCGCCCGACGCAGCAAGGCGTGATCCATCACGACGAGCGCGAGCATCGCCTCGGCGATCGGCGCGGCGCGAATGCCGACGCAGGGATCGTGCCGGCCAAGCGTCTCGACCATCGTCGGCCGCCCTTCGCGGTCGATCGACCGGCGCGCGGTGCGAATCGAGCTCGTCGGCTTGATCGCGATCGAGACGGTGATGTCCTGCCCGGTCGAAATTCCGCCGAGCACGCCGCCGGCGTTGTTCCCAACAAAGCCCTCTGGCGTCAGCTCGTCGCCGTGGGTCGTTCCGCGCTGGCTGATCGAGCCGAAGCCGGCGCCGATCTCGACGCCCTTGACGGCGTTGATGCCCATCATCGCGTAGGCGATATCGGCATCGAGCTTGTCGTAGAGCGGGTCGCCCAGACCGACCGGCACGCCGCTGGCCATGACGTCGATGCGCGCGCCGCAGCTGTCGCCTACCTTGCGCAGCTCGTCGATGCAGGCTTCGAGGCGAGCGATGTCGCTGACGTTGGCAGCGAAAAAGGGATTGTTGCCGACGTGCTCGAAGCCTTCGAACGGAATCGCGATCTCGCCCATCTGCGTCATGTGGCCGACGAATCGGGTGCCGTGCTGGAGGCCGAGCCACTTCTTGGCGATCGCGCCTGCGGCCACCGAAGGAGCCGTCAGCCGCGCCGAGGCCCGGCCGCCGCCGCGCGGGTCGCGCAGACCGTACTTGTGCAGGTAGGTGTAGTCGGCGTGGCCCGGCCTGAATGTGTCGAGCAGGTTCGCGTAGTCCTTGCTGCGCTGGTCGGTGTTGCGGATCACGAGCGCGATCGACGTGCCGGTGGTCTTGCCTTCGAAAACGCCGGAGAGGATCTCGACCTTGTCTTCCTCGTTGCGCTGCGTGACGTGGCGCGACGTGCCCGGGCGGCGCCGATCGAGCTCGGGCTGGATGTCAGCCGCCGAAAGCTCGAGCCCGGGCGGGCAGCCGTCGACGATGCAACCGATCGCCGGACCGTGGCTCTCGCCGAAGTTCGTGACGCGAAACAGCGTTCCGAACGTGCTGCCTGGCATCCGTTGGCCGACCTAGTTCGCCTTCGACGACGGCAGCTCGTCGCGGCTTTCCACCGGCCAGTCGCGGATGTAGGCCTTCAGCATGCGGTTCTCGAAATCCTGGCTGTCGACCACGGCACGGGCCACGTCGTAGAACGAGATCACGCCCATCAACGTGCGCTCGGTCAGCACCGGCATGTAGCGGGCGTGCCGGCCGAGCATCTTGCGGCGCACCTCGTCGAGCTCGGTGGCGGGCGTGCAGGTGAGCGGGTGATCGTCCATCACCGCCTGCACCCGCGTCGTGCCGAGGCTGCCGCCATTCTTTACGATGGCCTGGATCACTTCGCGAAACGTCAGCATGCCGGTGAGCTCGCCGTGATCCATGACCACGAGCGAGCCGATGTCGTGCTGCGACATGATGTCGAGCGCCGTGCTGAGCGCTTCATCGGGCGCCACCGTAAACAGTGTGCCGCCCTTGACGCGCAGGATGTCGCTGACTTTCATGCTGGTCTCCTCCAGGTCGTCGACCCGCTGCCGAGCCGACTGAGCACCGCCACGTCGCCAGCGAGCGCAGGCACCGACGTGAACCGTTCGAGAATCAATATAGCCCACAATTGCCCCGAGAGGCCGCTTTCGCCCTTGTCCCGAGACCTCATGCCCGGATACGCCAACCCCGGCTTCGACACCCTGGCCCTGCACGCCGGCGCCGCGCCGGATCCGGCCACCGGCGCCCGCGCCGTGCCGATCCACCTGACGACGTCTTTCGTCTTCGAGTCGAGCGAGCATGCCGCCTCGCTCTTCAACATGGAGCGCTCGGGGCACGTCTACAGCCGCCTCTCGAATCCGACCAACGCCGTGCTCGAGGAGCGAGTCGCCGCGCTCGAGGGCGGCACCGGCGCGATCGCCACGGCGAGCGGCCAGGCGGCGTTGCATCTCGCGATCGTCACGCTGGCCGGCGCCGGCTCGCACATCGTCGCCTCGAGCGCGCTCTATGGCGGCTCGCACAACCTGCTGCATTTCACGCTGGCACGATTCGGTATTGCGACAACCTTCGTCAAGCCCGGCGACGTCGATGCCTGGCGCGCGGCGATCCGGCCGGAGACCAAGCTGCTGTTCGGCGAAACCCTCGGCAATCCGGGCCTCGACGTGCTCGACATTCCGACCCTCGCCGCCCTGGCGCACGACAACGACCTGCCGCTGCTCGTCGATTCCACGTTCACCACGCCGTGGCTGATGCAGCCGTTCGAGCACGGCGCCGATCTGCTCTACCACTCGGCGACCAAGTTTCTCTCCGGCCACGGCACCGTCATCGGTGGCGTGCTCGTCGACAGTGGCCGTTTCGACTGGGCCGCGGCCACGGCGAGGTCGGGCCGCTTCACGGAGTTGACGCGCGCCTACGAAGGCTTTCACGGCATGGTGTTCAGCGAGGAGAGCACCGTCGGCGCGTTTCTTCTGCGCGCCCGTCGCGAGGGCCTGCGCGACTTCGGCGCCAGCATGAGCCCGCATACCGCCTGGCTGATCCTGCAAGGCATCGAGACCTTGCCGCTGCGCATGGCGCGGCACGTCGAGAGCACACGCAAGATCGTCGCCTTTCTGGCCGGACACGACATGGTGGCCAGCGTCGGCTACCCCGAGCTCGACACCCATCCCGACCACGCGCTCGCGAAGCGACTCCTGCCGCGAGGCTGCGGCTCGGTCTTCAGCTTCGACCTGCGCGGCTCGCGCGTGCAGGGCCAGGCTTTCATCGAATCGCTGAAGATCTTCTCGCACCTCGCCAACGTCGGCGACTGCCGCTCGCTGGTCATCCACCCGGCGTCGACGACGCATTTCCGGATGGACGATGCGGCGCTCGCGCGCGGCGGCATCGGCCCGGGCACGATCCGGCTGTCGATCGGCCTCGAAGATCCGGACGACCTGATCGACGACCTGAAGCGTGCCCTCAAGGCTACGGCGAAGCGATGAGGTTGCGGGTCGACGGACCGGCCGGCGTGCACGAGGCCTATATCTACACTGGCGGCAAGAGCTTCGACGCCGCCCTGCCGACGGTCGTCTTCGTGCATGGCGCGATGCACGATCACAGCGTTTGGACCCTGCTCGCGCGCTGGTTCGCGCACCACGGCCACGGCGTGCTGGCGCCGGACTTGCCCGGCCATTCGCAAAGCGCCGGGCCACCGCTGCAGAGCGTCGAAGCGATCGCCGGCTGGCTGCTCGCCCTGGTGAAGGCGGCCGGCGTTGCCGAAGCGAGCTTCGTCGGCCACAGCATGGGCTCGCTCGTCACGCTCGAAGCGGCGGCGCAGGCCCCGGCGCAGGCGAAACACCTGGCGATGGTCGGCACGGCCTACCCGATGGTCGTCTCGCCGGCTTTGCTGGAAGCGGCGCGCAACGACCCGTTCGCGGCCATCGACAGCGTCAACGCCTTCTCGCATTCGACGCTCGCCAGTAAGCCGTCGTACCCGGGCCCGGGCATGTGGTTGCACGGCGCCAATCGCGCACTGATGCGGCGATTGCAGACCGGGCAACGTCAAGCCAATCTTTTTCTCCAGGACTTCGAGGTTTGCAATCGCTATGCGGGCGGCTTGAGCGCGGCCGCGCGCGTGACGTGCCCGACGACGCTGATCCTTGGCGAGCACGATCAGATGACCGGCCCGAAGCAGACCACGGAGATCGCCCGTGCCTTGCGGGCACACACTGTCAAGCTACCCGCCGGTCATGCCCTGATGAGCGAGGCGCCCGACGCGCTGCTCGATGCGCTGCGCGCGGCGCTGGCGATCAAGAAACCCTAGTCGCCTTTCAGCGCAGCTCGGCGTTCGAGCTCGGCGCCCAGGATCAAGGTTGCTTCGAGCGTGAACGCGCCGGCGCGCAGCCGATCGATCAAGGCGGATTCCTCGAGGCATTCGAAGCGTTCCACTTCGCCGTCGCGATTCACTGGCTCGACGCCGTCGGCTATCTCGGCGCGAAAGACCTCGATGTCTTCGATCACCCAGCCGTCGGCGACGGGGCGCCGAACGATCACCGGCTCGCATCGCGCCAATCCGTGCAGCTCTGCAAGCATGAGCCCGGCTTCTTCCCACGTTTCGCGTTCGAGGCTGGCTTCGATCGACTCGCCGGCCGCGACTTGGCCGCCCATCAGCGTGTCCCACTGGCCGGGCTCGGTCGCCTTGCCGAAAGCGCGTTGCTGGACCCAGACACGTTGGTCGGACGCCCCGCCGACGAGATGCACAGCCCAGGTCTTGATGCCCAGCGGGCGGACCGCCGCGCGCTCGATGGCACCGACCCGACGCCCCTCCGCGTCGGTGACGGCGAGCAACTCGTCGCGCCAGATCGAGCCGATGCCTTGGCCGTGCAGCCAGCGAGCGACGGCGGCGAGCGATTCGTCGCCCCGGCCGAAGAGCCTGAATCCGGAGGTGGTCTCGTCTTCGAGGAATCCGGCCGAGCACATTCGATCGGCGAGACCGGGCTCGATGCTGCCAATCGCGTGCTCGGCACCGTTGTGCACAAGCAGGAGCGTCCGGCGCGCCTGCGAAACCGGAGCTGTCGCGGTGCGGCGCGCCTGCAGCAGCCAGTCTTCGTTTCCGCTCACGCTTGTTTCTAGCCGTCGGCCACCTTGCCGGCCAGCAAGGCAAAGAACCGCGCCTCGTCGATAAGCGCGACGCCGAGCGCTTCGGCCCTGGCGAGCTTCGACCCGGCATCGGCGCCAGCGACGACGTAGTCGGTTTTCTTCGACACCGAGCCTGCGACCTTGCCGCCCAGCGACTCGATCATCTCCTTCGCGTCGTCGCGCGACAACGTCGGCAGGGTGCCGGTGAGCACGAAGGTCTTGCCGAGCAAGGGTCGAGGCTCGGTGCTCGCTTCGCCCTCGGTCGCCGGCCACTCGACGCCGGCGGCGAGCAATGCCTCTACGACGTCGGTGTTATGGCGCTCGTCGAAGAACGCATGAACGCTCTCGGCGACGATCGGTCCGACGTCGGCAACCTCGAGCAGTTGCTCGACGCTCGCGGCCCGGAGCCGCTCGAGGCTGCCGAAATGGCGCGCCAGATCCTTGGCCGTCGACTCGCCGACGTGGCGCGCGCCGAGCGAATAGAGGAATCGGCTGAATGTCGTCTTCTTGCTCGACTCGATGTTGGCGACAAGATTGGCGGCGCTCTTGTCACCCATGCGCTCGAGCGTCTCGAGCTTGTCCTTCGTGAGGGCATAGATGTCGGGCAGCGAATTCACCATGCCCGCGTCCACCAGCTGATCGACGATCTTGTCGCCCAGGCCTTCGATGTCGAGCGCACGCCGGCCGGCGAAATGCAGGATGGCGATCTTGCGCTGGGCCGCGCAGAAGAGGCCGCCGCTGCAGCGGTGGTCAACGCCGCCCTTCTCGCGCACCACGTGGCTGCCGCACACCGGGCACTCGCGCGGCATGCGAAAGTTGGACACGTAGGTCTCGCGCACCCTTGGCACGCGGCCGACGACTTCCGGGATCACGTCGCCAGCCCGACGAACGATCACCGTGTCGCCGACGCGAACACCCTTGCGACGGACCTCGAACGCGTTATGCAGCGTCGCGTTCGAGACCGTTGTGCCACCGACGAAGACCGGCTCGAGCTTGGCCACCGGCGTCAGCTTGCCGGTTCGGCCGACCTGGATGTCGATGGCGTTGAGCCGCGTCGTTTTCTCCTGCGCCGGATACTTCTGCGCCACGGCCCAGCGCGGCTCGCGCGACTTGAAACCGAGCCTGTCCTGCAGGGCGCGGTCGTTTACCTTGTAGACGACGCCGTCGATCTCGTAGGGCAGGCCGCCCCGCCGCTCGGCGATGCGCTCGTGAAATGCGACGAGGCCGGCACCGCCCTCCACGGTCTCGTGCATCGGACTCGCCGGCAGGCCCATCGCATCGAATGCGTCGAGCAGTGCCGTCTGCGTCGGCGGCACGGCCCAGCCGACCACCTCGCCGAGCCCGTACGCGAAGAAGCTGAGCGGACGCTTCGCGGCGTTGCGCGCGTCGAGTTGACGCACTACGCCGGCTGCCGCGTTACGCGGATTGACGAAGGTCTTTTCGCCTTTCGCGCCGGCTTCGATGAGGTTTTTCTGCCGCTCGTTGAGGGCATCGAAATCGTCACGCCGCATGAACACCTCGCCCCGCACCTCGAGCACCGCCGCGGCGACGTGCTTCAGGCGCTTGGGAATGTCGGCGATCGTGCGCACCGTATGCGTCACGTCCTCGCCGGTCTCGCCGTCCCCGCGCGTCGCCGCCTGGACAAGTGTGCCGGCCTCGTAGCGCAGGTTGATGGCCAGCCCGTCGAACTTCATCTCGGCGGCATACTCGACCGGGGGATCGGCCTCGCCCAGGCCGAGTGCCTTGCGTACGCGGGCATCGAACTTCTCGGCCCCGGCCGCGGTGGTGTCGGTCTCAGTATCGATCGAGAGCATGGGCACGACGTGGCGTACCGGCTGCAATCCTTCGAGCACCGCACCGATGACCCGTTGTGTGGGCGAATCGGGCACGACCAGCTCGGGGTGGGCCGCCTCGATCGACTGCAACTCCTGATAGAGCGCGTCGTAGTCGGCGTCGGGAATTTCCGGTGCGTCAAGCGTGTAGTAGGCACGCGCGTAGTGCAGCAACTGGGCACGCAGCTCCTCGGCGCGCTTCGGCGCGGCGGCCACGCCCTTCGGGCGAGGCTCAGACGCCCGCGAGGGCACGCGTCAGCTCCGCTGCCGGCTCGGCCTTGCAGCCGCTGGCGTTCTGGCCCGACCAGAGCGGCGAGAAGTCGCCGCTGCCGCGTGCTTCGGCGGCAGCGCGCAGGGGCGCGATCGCGGCGGTGCCGAGCGGAAACGGCGGGGCTGCCGCATCGTCAACTTCACGCATCAACCGGTTGACGATGCCGCGCGCTGCGCCACCCGTGAAAAGGCGAGTCAACGCGGTGTGCCGCGCGGCCTCGCTGGTCAGCGCCTGGCGATGGACGGGACGTGTCGTTGCCTCGGGGCAGAGCAGGTACGCGGTGCCGACCTGGACCACCGCCGCGCCGAGAGCGAGCGCAGCCTGGACACCGGCCCGGTCGGCAATCCCGCCTGCGGCGATGACCGGCGTTCGCAGCCGGCGCGCGAGCTGTGGCAGCAGCGCGAAGGTACCGCTCTGGCGCGTGACATCGAGGGAAAGAAAATGGCCGCGATGACCGCCCGCCTCCAGGCCTTGGGCGATGACGGCGTCGACGCCGCGCTGCTCGAGCCAGAGCGCTTCCTCGAGCGTCGTCGCACTGGCGATGATCTTTGCGCCGAAGCCTCGAAGCGGCGCCAGCAGCGTCTCGTCGGGCAGGCCGAAATGAAAGCTCACGACCGCGGGACGGCACTCTTCGAGCAGCGTCGCGGCCGCGGCATCGAATGGAAAACGGCCGGGGCCGGTCGGCACGGCATCGGCGTCGAGCCCGAACTCGCGGTAGTACGGCGCCAGTGCGTTGCGCCACGTCGCCTCGCGTGCGGGATCGGCCGGCGGCGCCTGGTGACAGAAGAAGTTGACGTTGAACGGCCGGTCCGTCGCCGCCCGGATCGCGGCGAGCTCCCGGCGCAGCGCGCTGGCGTCGAGCATGGCGCAGGGCAGCGAGCCGAGACCACCGGCTCGTGACACGGCGATCGCCAGCGCACTGTCCTGCACGCCGGCCATCGGCGCCTGGATAACCGGAAGCTCGAGGCCGAGGGCTTGCTGCAGGCTCGTCATCGCTCGCAAATCAGCTGAAGAGACGCCGCGCCGCCGACGAGCCGGCCGCGAGATCGTGCGCCTCGAGGGCAGCGTAGAGCTGGCCCAGCTCGGCGCCGATCCGGGCAAAGCCGTCGTCGCTCAGAGGCTGCTCGTTGTCGTCGACGATCGCCGCATCCATGCCGACCGCAAGCGCTTGTGCCGCCGCCTGCCAGGCCTTGAACGGTTCGGCGGCGGGGTCAGTCTGCGGAACATCGAACGCCAGCGTCACGTCGCGCACCGATGCGCGATCGGGCTCATCGGCGAGCGCCGCTTGCGAGTCGAAGGTCAGCGTCAGCACCGGCGGCCCGCCCTCCTCGCTCGACGGATAGACGAGCCGGCCCGGCACCACGCCGGGCACGAAGCCGTGTCGCCGCGCGTGCTGCTGGATGTAGCCGACGCTCCATGCGGCACCGCGCGCATGCAGGTGCACGGCGAGTTGCGCGTCGTGCTGGCTGGCGAAGGTGTCGAGCTCGCGGGCACTTGCCATGACCTCGAGCATGTCGGGGAAATCAGCCGAGGCGCCGATCGCGTCGGCGAGCACCTGCATTCGCTGCACGAACTCGGAATATTCGATCTCGTTGAGCGCGCCGGTGCGGCTCGCCAGCTGGATGCCGGCCTGCAGCTCGCCGTAGCGCGAATTGGCCGCCGGCGCTTCCCAGCGCGCCGACTCGGTATGCAGGCCCTCGACGAGAACGAGCTTGCTGCCGATGTGCCGCTTCGACGGCAACTGCGGCGTCAGCGCTTCGCCGCTCACCGGCGCGTCGAGCGCCAGCGAAGCGAACGCGTCGATCAGGGCGTCGAGCTGCAGCGGTGCCCGACGCGACAAGCGACGGGGCGGCAACGCGTCGGTCGCGATGGCCGCGGCCTCGTCGTCGCTGCCGTCGAACGCCGGCTCGGCGCGATCGCGCGCAGCCGCGGCGCGCGGCTCTTCGCGCGGCGCCAACGAGGCCCGCTTCGGACCCGCGCGGCGAGCCTGCCATGCGCCGTGCGCGATGACGCCGGCGAGTACGACGCCGCCGAGTGAGGCCAAGGCGACGGTCAGCGTGCTCATCGCCGAGAGGATCGCTTCAGGCCGCTTCGGCCAGCCGCATCGCGCTCGGCATGTCGACCGTGACGATGCGTGACACGCCCTGCTCCTGCATCGTCACGCCGATCAGCTGCTCGGCCATTTCCATGGCGATGCGGTTATGGCTGATGAAGAGGAACTGGGTCACTTTCGCCATCTCGGTGACGAGCTTGGCATAGCGCTCGGTGTTGGCGTCGTCGAGCGGCGCGTCGACCTCGTCGAGCAGGCAGAACGGCGCCGGGTTGAGCTGGAAGATCGCGAACACCAGGGCGATCGCCGCCAGCGCCTTCTCGCCGCCCGAGAGGAGGTGGATCGAGCTGTTCTTCTTGCCGGGCGGCTGCGCCATTACCTGCACGCCGGCGTCGAGGATCTCGTCGCCGGTCATGACCAGACGCGCCGTGCCGCCGCCGAAGAGCGTGGGGAACATGCGGCCGAAGTGCTCGTTGACCTGATCGAAGGTCGTGCCGAGCAGCTCACGCGTCTCCAGGTCGATCTTCCGGATCGCGTCTTCCAGCGTCGACATCGCTTCGCCGAGGTCGGCGTTCTGCGCGTCGAGGAAGCCCTTGCGCTCGCGCGAGGTCGTCAGCTCGTCGAGGGCGGCGAGGTTCACGGCGCCCAGCGACTCGATCTCGCGATTGAGCCCGTCGATCCTGCCTTGCAAGCCCGGGAGCTTGACGCTGCCTTCTTCGATGCCGCGCCGGACGGCGTCGCGATCAGCGCCGGCAGCCTCGAGTTGCTCCAGATACTGGGCGCCGCCGAGCTTGGCCGCCTGCTCCTCCAGCTGCAAGGCACCGAGCCGGTCGCGCAGCGGCTGCAGCGCGTGCTCGAGGCCGAGCCGCGCTTCATCGGCACCGCGCAACCGCTGCGAAAGGTCGTCGTAGACGCTGCGCTTCGCGCCTAGCGCGCCTTCGCGCTCGACCTTCTTCGCCAGAGCTTGCTGCAGCTCGACTTCAGCCCGCGTGTCGGTCAGTCGTTCCAGTTCGGCGACCAGGGCCGCGTCGGCGGCGCGACTGGCATCGAGCTGCTGCAAGGCCGTGGCGATCGACCGTTCGAGCTCCGCACGCCGCGCCATCAGCGATCGGAGCTCGAACGCCGATTCCTGCGCCTGCCGCTCCAGTGCGCTCGCTTGTTCGCGCGCCGCGGCGACCATCCGTTCAGCGGCGCGAGCCGACTCGTCGAGCTCGGCGTGGCGCTCCTGCGCGACCGCCAGCTCGGCATCGAGCGATTCGAAGCGCGTGTGCCCGTCGGCACGACGCGATTCGAGCTCTTCGATCTCGGCCTCGGCGGCCGCCCGCTCGACGTCGAGCTGCTCGCGGCGCTGCAGGGTCTGTTCGACCAGCTGGGTCAGCCGCAGCAGCTCGACCTGCTGCTGGTGCGAAGCCGATTGCGCCGCCTGCGCGTCGCGCCGGCTGGCGGCGAGACGCTCGGCAGCCTCGCTGCTCTCGGCTTCGGCACGCACCAGTCGGCTCTTCGCTTCCTCGCTGATGATGCTTTGGGCGCGCGTCTGCCTTTCCAGGTTCTCGATCTCCTGAGCCCGCGCCAGCAAGCCGGCCTGCTGCGAATCGGGGGCGTAGAAGCTGACGGCGAACTGGCTGACCGCATGGCCTTCCCGGGTCATGATCACCTCGCCGTGAGTCAGGCTCGATCGGACGGCGAGTGCCGCATCGAGATCGGTCGCGGTGTAGACGCCTTCGAGCCAATCGCCGAGCAAGGCCGCGAGGCCCGAATCGCCCAGATGCAGCAACTCGGCCAGACGCGGCAGGGTGCGATGCGCGGGCGGCGGCGGCGCCGCCGGGGTGGTAAAGAAGGCGAGCCGTGCCGGCGGCGCATCGGCGGCGAAGGCACGCACTGTGTCGAGCCGGCCGACTTCGAGGGCACCGAGCCGCTCGCGCAATGCCGCTTCCAGCGCCGCCTCCCAGCCGGGCTCAATACGAACGCGCCGCCACAGGCCCTGCAGCGTTTCGAGGCCGTGCTTGGCGAGCCAGGGCTTCAGCTTGTCTTCGACCTGGACTTTTTCCTGCAACGCCTTCAGGGCCTCGAGACGCGCGCCGAGATCGGCCTGGCGACGCGATTCGTCATTCGCCGACGCCTGCATCGCGCGACGCGCTTCCTCGAGCACCGGGACGCGCTCCTGCCACTGTGCCAGTTGGGCTTCGGCAGCGGCCAACGCGACATCGGAATCGGTCGAGCGCTGGCGCGCCGCGTCAAGCCGTACCGGATCGACCGGAGTCAAGCCCCGCTCTTCGGCGGCCACCCGTTCACGGCGCCCTTGCGCCTGGCTCAGGCGCTCGTCGATGCCGCGCGTTTCCGCTGCGGCGACCTGGATCTGTTGCGCCACTGCGGCGACGACATCGCGCTGCGTGCCGCTCGCCGCCTGCGCCGAGCGAAGCGACGCACCCGCGTCAGCAAGCGCTTCCGATTGCGTCGTGATGCGGCCGGCGAAGGCAACGCTGGAGACCTTGGCCGCCTCGATTCCCTCGCCCGCACGCTCATGCTCGACTCGGGCTTCGTTTTCCCGCGCGTGCCAGCTGTTGCGCTGACTTTCCAGATCGGCGCGCTGGCGGCCGATGCGTTCGCGCCCCTGGGCGACGTAGCGAATGCGCTCTTCGATACGGCTGACCTCGAGCGCTGCTTCGCCGAGCATGCCCTGGGCGGCATGCAGCGCATCGTTGGCGTCGTAGTGCGCGGTGCGAATCGCTTCGAGCTCGCCCTCGGTGTGACGCAGCTCGGCCAGCTTCGCCTCGAGCGCGGTCACGGCCGCGGCGAGACTCTGGCGCACGCGCTCTTCCTCGCGTGCCGCGTCGCGATGCTTGAGAAACCAGAGCTGATGCTGCCTGGTCTGGCTGTCGTGCTGCAGGGATCGATAGCGGCTCGCCACCTCGGCCTGCGTTTCCAGCTTCTCCAGGTTCAGGTTCAGCTCACGAAGGATGTCTTCGACACGCGTCAGGTTCTCGCGCGTGTCTTTCAGGCGATTCTCTGTCTCGCGCCGACGCTCCTTGTATTTGGAAACGCCCGCCGCCTCTTCGAGAAAGAGGCGCAGCTCCTCGGGCTTGCTTTCGATGATCCGCGAGATCGTGCCCTGGCCGATGATGGCGTAGGCCCGCGGCCCGAGGCCGGTTCCGAGGAAGACGTCCTGGACGTCGCGTCGGCGCACCGGCTGGTTGTTGATGTAGTAGCTGCTTGTGCCGTCGCGCGTCAACACCCGCTTGACGGCGATCTCGGCGAAGCGACTCCACGGCCCGCCGGCCCGACCGTCGATGTTGTCGAAGATGAGCTCGACGCTGGCGCGGCCGGCGGGCTTTCTCAGGCCCGAGCCGTTGAAGATCACGTCCTGCATCGACTCGCCGCGCAGCTCGCTGGCCTTGCTCTCGCCGAGCACCCAGCGCACCGCGTCGATGATGTTCGACTTGCCGCAACCGTTCGGACCGACGACGCCGACGAGCTGGCCCGGAAGCTGGAACTGGGTCGGCTCGACGAACGACTTGAAGCCCGACAGCTTGATCGAGTTGAGGCGCATGGGACGGCGTCTAAGTTATTGATTTAATGGAACAAAGTGCCGTCGATTCGAGGCTCCGAACGGCCTGGATGATAGCATCGCAACCTTGCCCGAACGGCGCCTCGCCTGTCTTCCATGTCGACCCGACCGACCCGCCGGCGCCCGCGCGCCGGCACGACCAAAGCAGCTTCCCTCGAGGTCGGCGAACGACTCGCGCCTCCGATCGCGCCGAGCCTGCCGAGCCGCCGGCTCGACGTATTCGCCAACCCGGCAGCCGATCGCGACTACGCGATTCGCTTCGAGATCCCGGAATTCACCTGCACCTGCCCGCTCACCGGGCAACCCGATTTCGCACAGTTCGTGATCGACATGGTTCCCGACCGCTTGTGTGTCGAGCTCAAGAGCCTGAAGCTCTATGTCTGGAGCTACCGCAACGAGGCCGGGTTCCACGAGAAGGTGACCAACGCGATCCTCGACGACCTCGTCGCCGCGGCCCGGCCGCGCTACGCGCGCGTCGCTGCCCGCTGGAATGTGCGCGGCGGTATCCGCACCGACGTCGTCGTCGAATACCGCAAGAAAGGCTGGACGGCGATGCCACCGGCGCCGATCGAAGGCGCCGCGTAACGGGCCGCGGGCCACCCGTTACGCCGACCCTGACTCAGACTAACCGAGGGCTCTGGCGACTTCGTCGAGGCTCGCCATGAACGGGCCGATGACCTTCATGCCCGGGTGGAGCTCGTTGCCGTCGATGTTGCTTGCCACCGCATCTGACTGAAGGTACTTCTTCAACTCGGCGGCCGTTGTCTTCGCCTGCGCCGCGAGCGCGTCACGTTTGCCGGCGTCCTTCTCGTCGAGTGCAGCTTGCAGCTGCGAATCGAGCTTGCCGGCCAGAGTCTTCTTGACGGCGCCCAGCTTGTTGATCGCCTCCAGCAACTCGGCCCGCTGCGACGTCTCGGTGCGGAAGATGTCGGTGATCGATTTCGCCAGGGTGTTGACCCCCTCCAGAGCGGCATCGCGTCACTTGCCGAGGTTCGGGATGGCCCGGCGAAGCTGCTCGTTTCTGGCGCCACTGCCGGCCGCCGGGCTGGCGGCCGCGGCGTCGTCGTCGTCATCCGCTTCTTCCGCACCGGCCAGCAAGGACTCGATCGTGTCGAGGTCGTCACCCGCGTCGTCGAATTTCTGCTGCTTGACGTTGTTGGAATAGCTGACGACGAGGGCCTTGACCTTCGCGGCCGCGCCGCCCTTCAAGCCGGTGGCGATATCCGGCTGCATATCGACGAAGCGCTTGGCGATTTCCTTGGCATCGGCGCGCGTCGCGGCTTCTTCGGACGGGTCGACCTTGAGTTGATCGTCGTGCAGGTCCGGAACGTTCTCCCCTTCGTCGACGGTGCCGTCCGACTTCTTGATCCGGATCTTGACGCTGACTCTCGTCTGCTCCCGGATCGCCATCTGGATCGGCTTGGCGAGAGAGCCTTTGAGAATATCGCTGACGAAAGTGAGAGACGCCTTTTCCCAGATCACCTGACCCTTCGGGTCCTTGATCTTCCGCACTTTCGCCTTCGAGTCGAATTGCGTTTTCAGCTTGACGAAGGCGCTGTCGGGCTTGGGGCCGATTTAGACGCGGATCTTCTTGTTTTCCTGGACCACGAAGAAGCGCACCGGCACGGGCGAGCCCTTGGAGCTTTTCAGCACGGCGATCGACTTCTTGATCAGCGCGCCCAGTACCTTGGCGTCGGAAAGCGCCTTGGGATTGGCCGGCGCCGCAGCGCCGCCTTTCTTCTCCCCGGCTGCCAGCTTGCTCGCCATCGCCTGCAACGCGGCCTGCGCCGCATCAGCGGCGGCGGCCACGTCGGAGACGTACTTGTCCGCCGCCTTGCTCGCGGCAACCGCGCCATTCATGGCCGCCGAGGCAACCTTCTCGCTGTCGCCCTTGACCGTCTTTCAAAACTTGTCGGTCGCGGCGGCAAACGCGTCGGCCGCGGCGCCGGCGGTCTTCGCTGCGCCAAGCACACTCTTGAGATCGCCTTTCAGGGCAGCGGCGATCTTGTCGCCCGCGGCCCCGGCGGCGGCGGCGGTCGCGATGCCCTTGCTGTCGAACATCCCGAAATCGAACGCGCCATGAAGTTTGCCGAGGTTCTTGATCGCGTCGGCGACCTTGCTGCTTTCGCCCTGCAATTTCGACGCCACGGCCTTGTCCTTGTCCATGGCGCTTCTTTGCTTCTCCCAGCCGGCGACTGTCAGCGACTCGGGAATGTCGACGGTGCTCATTGATCTGCCCTTCGTGGTGGTGGCCCGCGCCGGTCATCGAGGCGGCGGCGGCAATGATCGTCAGCCGCCTCGAACCCGTCAAGCCGCCCGGCCGAGGGGAGACGCGCAATCCGCCGCCCAGCCGAACCGCGCGCCCGGGACGCCGCACTGTCTTTGTGGGCAAAAGTGCCGTCGAGGCCGGCGCCGTCATCGGAACGCCGCCCGCCCGCTCCCTACAATGTGGCGCTATTGCCCGGCGTCGCTCGGGCGTTCTCGTACATCGAATGAATTCGTCGCTGCAAAGCACCATCGATCTCGCGTGGGACAGCCGGGCTTCGATCGACTCGACGAACAGCCCGGAAATCCGCGCTGCGGTCGACGAGGTGATCGCCGGGCTCGATGCCGGCGAGATCCGCGTCGCCGAACGCCACGGCGTCGGCGAGTGGAGCGTCAACCAGTGGGTGAAGAAGGCGGTGCTGCTGAGCTTTCGTCTCGG
>JBDTIO010000213.1:0-5751 GCA_039936375.1 Caldimonas sp.
GAGACGCCTGCGTGGCGCAGCAGCTCCCCGGCCTTGAGGAGGCCGAGATCGGCGCGGCTGCCATCGCTCGGCATGAGGTCCGGCGCCAGCGCGCCTAGCTGGGCGCGGATGGTGTTGACATCGCGCGTCAGCGGCGTCACGGTGAAGGCGTCGCCCGCGTACACCACGAGCCCTGTCTGCCCTTCGGCGCCGAGCGCGAGAACGTCGTCGACCTTGTATCGGGCACGGGCGAGGCGCGACGGCTTCAGGTCGCTGGCGTTCATGGAGCTCGACAGGTCGAGCACCACGACGCGTGCAGCGTTGGTCTGAAAGACCGGTTGCGGCTTGCGTTCCCAGGCCGGGTCGGCGAGCGCGAGCGTCGCGATGAGCCAGCCGGCCGCGACCAGCCAGAGCACGGTGCGACTGCCCCTGGCGTCGGTTTGCCCGACCATCAGCAAGGGCAGAAGCCGCGCATCGACGATGCGCCGCCACGGGTTGTCGCCGCCGGGCTGGCAGGCGCGCCACGCCAGCCACGCCAGCGGCACCAGCGCCAGCAGCCACAGCGGGTGGATGAAGTGGAACGCCTCAAGCATGGCGAGCTCTCGCAGGTGCGCTGCCCGCCGTGCGCGCCGGCCGCCGCAGGCCGCTCCTCGACAAGGCGACGAGCGCGCTCAACAGCAAGGCGGCGCCGAGCGGCCACACGTAGAGCTCCTCGACCGGACGCCAGCTCTGCTCGTCCTTCGAGCGCGGCTCGACCTTGTCGAGCAGGCCGTAGATGTCGGCCAGGGAGGCGACGTCGGAGGCGCGGAAATAGCGGCCGCCCGTCTTCTGCGCGATCGCCTTCAGGGCGTTCTCGTCGAGGTCGCTCGGCGCCTGCTGCAGCATCCCGAAGGGCCCCGGCACTGCCGCATCGTCGGCGCCGACGCCGATCGTGTAGATGCGCACGCCTTCCTGTGCCGCGAGGTCGGCGGCCTTCAGCGGGTCGACGGTGCCGGCGTTGCTGGCGCCGTCGGTCAGCAGGATCAGCACGCGATTGCCGACAGGCTCCTCGCGCAGGCGCTTGATGGCCAGGCCGATGGCGTCGCCGATGGCGGTCTGCTGGCCCGCGAGCCCGATCTGCGCTTCGTCGAGCAAGGCGTGCACGGTGCTGCGATCGAAGGTCAGCGGCGCCTGGACGTAGGCCTGGTCGCCGAACAGGATGAGGCCGAGGCGATCACCGACACGTCGACGGATGAAGTCGCCCGCCACCGTCTTCACCGCGGCGAGGCGGCTCACCCTCTCGAGGCCGCTCTGCATGTCGGGCGTCTGCATCGAGCCCGACAGGTCGACCGCCAGCATGATGCTGCGCCCCGCCACCGGCAGATGCACCGTCTCGCCGACGTGCTGCGGCCTGGCGGCGGCGACGACGAGCAGCAACCAGGCGGGCACGGCAAAGGCAAGGCGAGCCAGGGAGCGACGACGGCCCGGGCCGAGATCGAACGTTGCACGGATGGCGTCGAAGAAGGGAAAGCGCAGGGACGGCATCGGCGTGGCTGGCGCCCGCGGCAGCCACCACCACGCCAGCAGCGGAAGCGGCAACAAGACCATCAACCAGGGCCATGCGAACACGACGTTCATGCCGTTCTCCGCGATTGATGGCCGACCCATTCGCGCACCAGCGCCATCAAGCCGACGACGTCCATATCGGTGGGCAGGGCGCGCCGATACGGGCCGCTGCCGAGGACTCGACCCGGCCCCTCGGCGAAGCGCCCCTGGCCGCCGGACTCGTCGAGAAAGCGCAGCCAGGTCGGTCCGGTGAGCGCCGCAACGTTCGCGCGCGGAAATCGCATCAGGGCCAGCCGTCGCAGAAGCACCGAGATGTGCGTCAGGGCCTCGGGCGAACGCTCGCTGACCAGCCCGCTTTCGAGGCGCGCCAGCATATCCATCACGCGCCGGCGCTCGCGACGCAGGCGCAACCGTCGCCACGCAGCAAGAGAACCCCATGCCGCGAGCGCCAGCAGGATGGCGGCGACGATCCACCAGCCCGGTGCCGGCGGCCAGAGAGGTGGCGCCGGCGGCAGATGGATGTCGCGCAGCTGAAGTGCCTGGTGCAGGTCGGTGCTCATGCCGCGAGCCGATCGTCGATCCGTGCCGCGGGCCCGACGGCGGGCGAGTCGCCCGCGGCGAAATGCCAGCGCAGGGCGCCGACGAGGTCGCCGCCGGTGGACAGGCGCAGCAACGGGATCGCGTGCCGGCGCATGGCGACCCGGACCTGCTCGTGATGGCGACCGAAGTAGTCGACGTAGGCTCGGTGCGCGGTGCTGGAGCCGGTATCGAGGATGGAACGCCCGCCCGGCGTCGCAACGCCGTAGCGGCCGCTCGGCGGCGGCTCTTCCTCGATCGTGTCGACGATCTGCAAGGCGACCACGTCGTTGTGCCGGCGCAGCCACGACAGGTGTCGCGCGCTTTCGTCGTCGATGCCGTAGAAGTCGCTGATCAGCACGACCAGGCTGCCCGGTCGGGCCACCCGCCGCAGCCGGCCCAACGCGGCGTTCAAGCCGTCGTCGTGTCCTGTCGCGTCGATCCCGGCACGCGGGTCGGTGTGCGCGACGAGCTGGCGGATCAGCCGCAGCACGCCGCGCTTGCCGCCGCGCGGCTGCAGATCGCTGTGTTCGCCATTGAAGAGCATCGCGCCCACGCGATCGCCGTGCGCCAGCGCTGCCCAGGCGATGAGTGCCGCGGCACGGGCCGCGAGCACCGACTTCAGCATCCCCTGCGTGCCGAAGAACATGCCGGGATTGAGGTCGACGAACACCACGACGGGCCGTTCACGCTCTTCCTGGTAGACCTTCACGTGCGGGTTGCCGGTGCGCGCCGTCACCCGCCAGTCCATGCTGCGGATATCGTCGCCCGCCTGGTAGCCGCGCGATTCCTGGTAGTCCATGCCGCGGCCGCGAAAGCGCGACAGATGATCGCCGGCCCGACGTGCCCGCGCCGGGCCGGCATGCGTGAGGCCGATCTTGCCGGCGTAGCGCTGTAGGTCGATCAGGTCCTGCGCGGTCGCCCACGTCCCGGAGTTCAGGACGTCGCTTCGCAACGGCGCCGCCGCGGCGCCCGGTGCACGACGCCCGAAGCGAAACCAGCGACTCGGCGTGTTCATTCAGGCCACCGGCACCAGCTTCAGGAGCTCGTCGACGATGGCATCGGAGGTGACCCCTTCTGCTTCGGCTTCGAACGAGATGAGGATGCGGTGGCGCAAGACGTCGTGGGCCACGGCCTGCACGTCATCGGGGGCGACGTAGTCCTTGCCCTCCAGCCAGGCGCGCGCCCTCGCGCAACGGTCGAGCGCGATCGTCGCGCGCGGGCTGGCGCCGAAGCTGATGCGCCGCACCAGCGCCTGGTTGTAGGGAGATGGATCGCGCGTCGCCAGCACCAGCTGGACGATGTATTCCTCCACGGCCGCGCCCATGTGGATGGACAGGACATCGTCGCGCGCCGCGAAGATCTGTTCCATCGTGATGCGCGGGCGCGGCAGTGGCGCTGCGTCGGCGTGGCGTGTCGCCTGGCTTCGGGCCAGCCTGAGGATGGCCCGCTCGGCGACGGCGTCCGGCTGGCCGATCCGCACATAGAGCAGGAAGCGGTCGAGCTGGGCTTCGGGCAGCGGGTAGGTCCCTTCGTGCTCGATCGGGTTCTGGGTCGCCATGACCAGGAATGGCCGCGGCAAGGGATAGGTCGCGCCGCCGACTGTGATCTGCTGTTCGCCCATCGCCTCCAGCAATGCCGACTGCACTTTTGCCGGCGCCCGGTTGATCTCGTCGGCAAGGATGAGGTTGTGGAACAGCGGCCCCGGCTGGAAGCTGAACGTGCCGGTGCCGGGCCGGTACACGTCGGTTCCGGTGAGGTCGCCCGGCAACAGATCGGGGGTGAACTGCAGCCGCCGGAAATCGCCATGCAGGGTCGCGGCGAGCTCCTTGATGGCGGTCGTCTTGGCCAGGCCCGGTGCGCCTTCGACCATGAGGTGGCCGTCGGCAAGCAAGGCGATCAGCAGGCTGTCGACGAGATGCTCCTGGCCGATGATGCGGCTGCGCAGGTGCTGGCGCAGCGTGGCGAAGGCCGGATGGCTTGTTCCTTGGGGCAGGTTCTCGGCTGCGAGGGGTGATCGTGCATTCATGAGGGTCGGACTCCTTGGGGCCGATCGATACCGGCGCTGTCGGCTTCGCTGGGCGGGTTTGACTGTCGCGAAGCCGCATTTCAATCGAGCAGTCTTAGGCGAGCCTTAATCGATCGATATCGCCCTGCACGCTCTGCATATCGCGTGCGGCGGCGCACCTTAAGGCTGGCCTAACCTGTCGTGGCTACCCTGCACGACAAGGTCCGATCTCGTGGCACGGTCCGACGGAGTTCGAAGTCATGCGGCTGTTGCTGGTGGAAGACGACACGATGATCGGCGAGGCAGTCCTCGACCTGCTTCGAGCTCAGCACTACGCTGTCGACTGGGCCAAGGACGGCGAGATGGCCGATGGTGCGCTTCGGGCGCAGAACTACGACCTGGTGCTCCTCGATCTGGGCCTGCCGCGCCGCGACGGGCTGAGCGTGCTGCGGGCGATGCGGGCCCGCAAGCAGTTGTTCCCGGTGCTCATCGCGACGGCCCGCGACGCGATCGAGCAACGCATCGAGGGGCTCGATGCCGGCGCCGACGACTACGTTCTCAAGCCGTACGACCTGGACGAACTGCTGGCCCGCATCCGGGCCTTGCTGCGCCGCGCTTCGGGTCGCGCCGAGCCCGTGTACGAGTGCGCAGGAGTCACCATCAATCCGGCCACGCGCGAGGTGACCAGCGCCGGTCGGCAGGTCGTGCTGTCGGCTCGCGAGTGGGCGGTGCTCGAGCCGCTGTTGGCACGCCCGGGCGCAGTCCTCTCTCGCGCCCAACTCGAGGAGAAGCTCTACGGCTGGAACGACGACGTGAGCAGCAACGCCGTCGAGGTGTACGTCCACGGCATCCGCAAGAAGCTGGGTGCGGAGCTGATCCACAATATCCGCGGTGTCGGCTATCTGGTGCCGAAGGCCTGATGGTGCGCATCGCCGCCCCGCATTCGCTGCGCGCCAGGCTGCTCTGGTTCCTGTTCGGCGCGATCGTGCTGACGGCGACGGCGCAAGTCGTCATCGCCTACCGCACGGCGCACGCCGAGGCCGACGTCATCTTCGATTACCACATGCAGCAAATGGCGATGGCCCTGCGCAACGGGCTGCCCAGCAACGCGGTGGCCACGACGGAATCGTCGCCGGCCGACAGCCAGGTTGCCGACTTCGTCGTCCAGGTCTGGACCGCGAACGGCCTGCAGGTGTTCCGTTCCGCCGACACGGGGCTGCCCGAGCGCAGCGTGCTCGGCTTTTCAGATGTCTCGGCGGACGGCACCACGTACCGCGTCTTCTCGATGCAATCCGGCTCTCAGATCATCCAGGTCGCGCAGGACATGGCGCCGCGCCGCGTGATGGCCAGCACTCTCGCGCTGCGGACGGTGGCGCCGATCGCCGTGATGGCTCCTCTGCTGATGATCCTCGTCTGGTGGGTCGTCAACGCCTCGATGGTGCCGGTGGCCCGGGCGCGCCTGCAGGTGGCTCAGCGTCGTGCGGATGAGCTGACAGAGATCAGCGAGGCCGGCCTCCCCGAGGAGATCCGGCCGCTGGTCCATGAGCTCAACCTGCTGTTCGCACGCTTGAGCCTTGCCTTCGACGCGCAGAAGAGCTTCGTCGCCGACGCCGCGCACGAGTTGCGCTCGCCGCTGGCGGCGC
>JBDTIO010000214.1:0-3182 GCA_039936375.1 Caldimonas sp.
TCAACGCTTCGCCCACGTCCTCACGAACGTACACGCATGACTCGGGGCCGCCGTAGCTGGCTAAAGCCTTCAACGTATGACTCTTTCATTCACAACATCTCGCCGGTTTTGACCGGCGCACGGAGACTCCATGAGATTTCTTCCCTTCGTCGTTGCTACTTCATTCGTGCTGTCGGTCGCAGCGTTGGCCGCCGACGGCCCGACCGATCCGCAGATCGCATCCATCGTGGTCACGGCCAATCAGGTCGACATCGACGCTGGCAAGCTGGCAGAAAGCAAGGGCAGCGCGGCCGACGTCAGGGCGTTCGCCAAGCAGATGGTCACCGACCACTCCGGCGTCAACAAGCAGGCCGTGGCGCTGGTCACCAAGCTCAAAGTCACGCCGCAAGACAACCCGACGAGCGAAAGCCTGAAGAAAGGCGGCGCCGACAACGTCACTGCCCTGAAAGGTCTCAAGGGTGCCGCCTTCGACAAGGCCTACATCGACCACGAAGTCGCCTACCACGAGCAAGTTCTGGAAGCGATCGACAAGACGCTGATTCCGGGCGCACAGAACGCGGAGCTGAAGGCATTGCTGGTGGCGGTGCGGCCGGCTTTCGTCGGGCACCTCGAGCACGCCAAGCAGATTCAAGGAACGCTCGCCAAGAAAGGCTGAGATGAAGATCCGCTCGTCGTCGCGCCAGGCGACCGCCTGGGCCCTGGCCTTGCTTCTGTGCGGCGCCGGAACCCACACGGCGCTTGCGGCAGACGGCACGACCACGCACACGGTCACTATCTCGGCGACGAGCTTCCCGACGACCGCGTTGAAGGTCAAGCGCGGTGACACGGTGGTCTGGATCAACAAGGATCCGTTTCCGCACACTGTCACGGCAGCGGGTGACTTCGATTCCGGGAGCATCCCGGCCGGCGGCTCATGGAAGCACGTCTTTACCAAGGCGGGCAACCATGCCTACGTCTGCACCTTTCATCCCAACATGAAGGGTCTGGTCAGCGTCGAGTAAGTGCGCTTCCCGATTTCGCCGCAGGTAAGGGGGGTCTGTCAGCAATGACAGGCCCCCTTGTTCGTTCCGGCACGCCTGCGCCGTCCGGGCAAGAAGGGACTGCGCGAAATCGGTTCTCGGAGTGCGGCGAGAATCCAGGCGCGTACGCAATCAATCCGCACGTCGGATCGGAATCTCCCGACAGACTGCGACCAAGGAGTTGTCGCCATGAGCATGGGTGCACCGATGGCGAACTACGCCGCCGCGCGAAGAGTGGGCGATTTCGTCTTCATGAGCGGCATCGTCGCCGTCGACCCCAAGCTCAAGCGCGCGGTCGCAGGCTTCGACGACATTCCCGAGTCGGCACGGGCGGCGCTGCGGCCGCTCGGCTACGTCACCGCCCAAATGTCGGTCGATGTCTTCGAGGCGCCCATCGTCGCCCAGAGCTGGTTCGTGCTGGAGCGTATCCGCGAGCTGGCGGTGGAACACGGCGGCACCATGTCCGACGTGGTAAAGCTGGTGCAGTACTTTCGCCACCTTCACCACTACGCGCCCTACAACCGGGTGCGCGGCTTGTTCTTTCCGGTCACCCCGCCCGTCAGCACCGTGGTCGAGGTCTCGCGCTTCCTGCCCGGCGACGACGTTCTGATCGAGGTCGAAGCGACCTTCTACCGGCCGCAAGCCTGACAACGAGAGCGCCGAACTTCGAAGGGTTGCGGCGAGCTCAGCTCGACGTGGCCGCGGCGATCGGAGCGCCGTTGCGATAGACGGTGCGCTGTCGCCCTCGCGGCGTCAGCATCTCGTATTCGCTGCGAGCTTCGAGGACGATCAGGTCGGCCGGGCAGCCAACGTCGATGAGCCCGTCCCACGCCAGCCGCATGGCGCGGGACGGGTTGACGGTGATCGCCGGCAGCCATTCGGTCGCCGAGGCGAGGTGCGCCATCTGCACACCCAGTCCGAAGGTCTCGAACAGGTCATAGCTGCCGTAGGGATAGAAGGCATCGGCGACGTTGTCGGTGGCGATGCAGGTGCGCACGCCCAGTGACGAGGCTTCGCGCAGGCGAGTGATGCCGCGCTCCACTGGTGTGCCGTCCCAGGCGCCTTGCAGATATAGGTTGGTTGTCGGCAAGGCGACGAGGTGAATGCCGGCTGCGGCACAGCGACGCAAGGTGTCGAGTGCCGCGTCGGCCGGTTGCACCGAAAGCGAGCAGGCATGCCCGCACGTGACGCGT
Source organism: Caldimonas sp. (assembly GCA_039936375.1). GTDB lineage: Bacteria > Pseudomonadota > Gammaproteobacteria > Burkholderiales > Burkholderiaceae_C > Schlegelella_A. Next base: position 2,213 of record JBDTIO010000214.1, read on the forward strand.
TGCTCCCAGCCGGCTTCGGTCGTCAGTTCGGCGACGCAGCGCAGGCCGGTCGCCTCGGCGTCAAGGCCTTCATCGACATGAAAGTCGAGGTCCAGATCATGAGCCACGGCGACTTCGAAGACGCGACGCAGCTTGGTCTCCAGGTCGTCATTGCGGTAGACGAACGCGCCGAGGATGCCGCCCGCATCGGCGACCGCGTGAGCCCGCGCGTCGGCGCCGCCTTCTTCTTCGAAAAGGTCGAGCGGCGTCAGCGAAACGAATTGCAGCTCGATCCGACCGCGCCACTGCTGGCGCAGCGCAGTGAACACCCGTAGCGACGTCGGTGGCCCGGCCTGCCACCAATCGAGATGGCTGCGCATCGCCCGAGTTCCGCAGCGCCAGGCGTCGTTCAGCGCCAGCGTCATGCGCTCGTGCAGCATCGCCTCCGTCCAGCCGGCGCGACTCGCCTTCATGCGCTCGATGGCGGATTGGAGGTCGGCCTGTGCTGCGCCGACCTCGTCGACCGTGAAGCTCTTGTCGAGGTGCACGTGGATGTCGACGAGTGCGCCGAGCACTGTGCCGACGACGGCCGTAGCCACCGGCACGATGCCCGTGATCCGCGCGTCCGCCCACGTCAGGTCGTAGGCCTGGTCGTCAGGCGCGTTCGACGCGAAGCCGCGCTGACTGCGCGGAAGGGCGATCGAACGAAGGTGGCCGTTCATGCGATGCCGAGCGGGTATCTACCGTTTTGACACATGGTCAAGCCATTTGTACACTGATGCAGCACCAGCCTGCAACGAGGACATTCCCAAAGGGAGGATGCACATGAAGCGTTATTGGGCCGACTACACCTGTCCAGATTTCGCCGCGCTCGACCGAAGCCGGTTGATCGCCGTGCTGCCGGTGTCCGCCATCGAGCAGCATGGCCCGCACCTGCCGTTTTCGGTGGACACGACGATCGTCGAAGGCATCGTCGCACGCGTCATCGAGC
>JBDTIO010000215.1:0-6159 GCA_039936375.1 Caldimonas sp.
GGCGCCGGCGAGCGTGAAGGCGAATTCGGTGAAGAGCGCGCCGGTCAGGCCGCCCTGGAAGCCGATCGGTACATACACGGCGATCAGGACGATCGTCATCGCGATGATCGGGCTGCCGAGCTCGCGCGCCGCGACGAAGGCCGCCTGCATCGGCGTCTTGCCTTCCTTCATGTGCCGGTCGACGTTCTCGACGACGATGATCGCGTCGTCGACGACCAGGCCGATGGCGAGCACCAGCGCGAGCAGCGTCAGCAGGTTGATCGAATAGCCGAGCGCCAGCATCACGAAGAACGTGCCGATGAGCGACAGCGGCATCGCGATCACCGGCACGATCACGGCACGCAGGCTGCCGAGGAACAGGAAGATCACGACCGTGACGATGATGAGCGCCTCGACAAGCGTCTTCACGACCTCGGTGATCGAGGTGTTGATGAAGTCGGTGGAGTCGTAGACGATCTCGCCGGTCACGCCGTTCGGGAGCTGCGACTTCAGCTCCGGGAAGGCCTCGCGGACGCGCTTGGCGACGTCGAGGATGTTGGCCTCCGGCGCCACCTTGATGCCGATGAAGACCGAGCGCACGCCGCTGAACGAGACGTTGAAGTCGTAGTTCTCCGAGCCGAGCGTCACCGTGGCGACGTCCTCGAGGCGGACGATGGAGTCGCCGGTCTGCCGCACCGCCATCCTCTTGAATTCCTCGACCGTGTGCAGGTCGGTGCCGCCGGTGAGCGGCACGGTCACCATCTGGCCCTTCGTCGAGCCGAGCGCGGCGAGGTAGTTGTTCGCGGCGAGCGCCTGGCTGACGTCGGCTGCGGTCAGCCCGTGCGCGGCGAGCTTGTTCGAGTCGAGCCAGGCGCGCAACGCGAACTGGCGTGCGCCGAGCAGCTCGGCGGTCTGCACACCCTCGATCGAGTCGAGCTTGGGCTTGACGACACGCGAGAGGAAGTCGGTAACGTTGTTCGTCGGCAGGGAGTCACTGTAGAAGCCGAGGTACATCGCGTCGATCGTCGAGCCGGTTTGCACCGTCAGGACCGGCGTCTGCGCCTGCGGCGGCAACTGATTCTTGACCGAATTCACCTGCGTGCTGATCTCGGTCAGCGCCCGGTTGGCGTCGTAGTTGAGTCGCAGCGTCGCCGTGATCACCGACACCCCGCTCGAGCTCGACGACGACAGGTAGTCGATGCCCTGCGCCTGCGCAATGGCGCCTTCGAGCGGCTGCGTGATGAAGCCGGCGACGGTCTGCGCGTCGGCGCCGTAGTACGTCGTCGATATGGTGACGACGGCGTTTTGCGTCTTCGGGTACTGGTTGACGGGCAGGCCGAACAGCGAGCGCAGCCCGAGCACGACGATCAGCAGGCTCACCACCATGGCCAGCACCGGCCGCTTGATGAAGATATCGGTGAAGTTCATGGCCTGCGCCTCACTGTTCCTGGGGCTTCGGGTTCGGGCTGTTGGCAGGCAGCACGCTGTTGTCGATGACGACGGGCGTGTTGTTCTTCAGCTTGACCTGGCCGCTGGTGACGACCTGCTGGCCTTCCTTCAGCCCCTTCAGGATCGCGACCTGGTCGCCACGTGTCTCGCCCGTGGTCACGAAGACCTGCTGGACGGCGAGCGCGTCGGCGCCCGAAGCCGCCGATGCGGGCGCCGGCGCCGCTGCTGCCGTCGGTCCCGAGCCCGGTGCGCTCGCTGCCTTGGCCTCGGCGTCGATATCGCTCTTCGGCCTGACGATGAAGACGGTCGAGCCGTAGGGGTTGTAGGTGATCGCCGTCTGCGGCAGGGTCAGGTAGCGCTTCCTGTCGCCGGCGTCGACGTTGGCGTTGGCGAACATGCCGGGCAGGAGCTGGCGCTTCGCGTTCGGCAACGTTGCTTCGATCAGCACGTTGCGCGTCGTTGGGTCGACCTTCGGATTGATCGCCGTGATCTTGCCGGGGAAGGCCGTGCCGGCGTAGCTGTCGGTCGCGACGTTGACGACCTGGCCGAGCATGAGGCCGCCGATCTGCTTTTGCGGCAGATAGAAGTCGACGTAGATCGGATCGATGGTCTGCAGCGTGACGATCTTGTCGCCTGGGTTCAGGTACTGGCCGGGGTTGACGATCGTGATGCCGAGCTTGCCGCTGAACGGCGCGCGGATCGTCTTCTTGGCGATCGTCGCTTCCTGCTGCGCCACCAGGGCCAGCCGGCTCTTCTGGTCGGCCGCGTCGGCGTCGACCTGGGCCTGGCTGATCGCCTGTACTTCGAGCTGCGCCTTGTCGCGCTTGACGACCGTGCCCGCGAGCTCAGCGGCAGCTTGCAGCGAGTGCAGCTGAGCGATGTCGGAATCGGCGTTGAGCTGGACCAGCACCTGGCCGGCCCGCACTTCCTGCCCCGACTTGAACTCGACGCTGCGCACCAGCCCCGCGATCTCGGTCGTCACGTCGACGCCGCGCACGGCCACGAGCGTGCCGACGGCGGCCAGCTGCGGCTGCCACTCGAGCGCTTCGACATGGGTCGTCGTCACCGTCTGCGGCGCCGGCTTCGGTGATGAGGCGATTAGCTTCTTGATGTGCAGCGCGAAGCCGCCTGCGAGCAGGAGTACCAGCACCAGCACGCCGCCCAGCATCCAGAGCATCCGCTTAGTTGTCTTCTTCACGATGTCACTCCCTGAGTCGCTGCGGTCGCGATGCGCCGCGTCGTTATGGTTTCGCCGCGCCGTCGTCCGTCATGGCTGGCGTCGAGATGTCGGCCAGCTCGGTGCGGTTCCACCAGCCGCCGCCAAGCGCCTGGAACAACGCGGCGCTGTCGGCATAGCGGGCCGCCTGCGCTTGCGCCAGCGCCACGCGCGTCTGCTGGTAGGTGCGCTGCGAATCAAGCAGCGACAGATAGCTGACCGCGCCGAGGTTGAACTGCCGCGTCACCAGGTCGAGCTGCTGGTGCGCGAAATCCTCGGCTTCGGCCTGGGCACTCAGCGCCTCGGCGTCGCGATCGAGCGCGCGCAGCGTGTTGGCGACGCCGAGAAATGCGTTCAGCACCGTCTGGCGGTATTGCGCTGCCGCCGCGTCGTAGGCGGCGATGGCGGCGCGCTTGTTCGCCTGCAAGGCACCGCCGTTGAAGATCGGCTGCAACAGGCCGGCGCCTGCGCTCCAGGCGATGGTGCCGGGCGAGAACAGCTTGTCGACCTTCAGCGCCTGGGTGCCGTAGCTGCCGCTCAGCGTGATCTGCGGATAGAGATTCGCCGTCGCCACGCCGACCTGCGCGCTGGCCTCGTGCAGCAGCGCCTCGCTGGCGCGAATGTCAGGCCGCTGGCGGACCAGAGCCGAAGGCAGGCTGACCGGCAGATCCTCCGGCAAGTGCAGCGATTCGAGATTGAACGACGGTAGGCTGGGATCGCCGGGCAAGCGGCCCGCATAGACGGCGAGCTGATGGCGTGTCTGCTCGAGCGCTTTTTCGAGATTCGGCAGCGTGGCGCGCGTTTGCGCCAGCAGGGCCTGCTGCGACAACACCAGCCCGCGCGCGATGGCGCCGAGCTGGGCTTGCTTCTGTAGCAGATCGAGCGATTTCGATTCGGCGTCGACGACGTCGCGCGTCGCCTGCAATTGCGCCCGCAGCGACGCTTCCTGGATCGCCGTGGTGACGAGGTTGGCGGTGAGGCTGAGATAGGCCGCCTCGACCTGATAGCGCTGCACGTCGACGGCGGCTTGCAGGCCTTCGAGCTCGCGCCGCGTCGCGCCGAACGCGTCGACGGTGTAGGAGACGTTGACCGACGCGTTGTAGAGGCTGTAGAGCGCGCCGCCGGGCAGGCCACCGCTGGCGACCTGCGACAGCCGCTCGCGTTGCGCGCCCAGCGAGCCGGTCACCGAAGGCACGAGCTTGCGCCCCGAATCGGCCTCGTAATTTTCCTGCGCCTGGCGCAACGCCGCCTGGGCCGAAGCGAGGGTCGGGCTCTGCGTCAACGCCGAGCGGATGAGCTCGTCGAGCGGCTCGGAGCGGAACAGCCGCCACCACAAGGCCGGAATGTCCTGGCCGGGCGCCAGGCGCTGCGCGGCGCCGCCCGTTCCCGGCGCGCTCGCCGTCGAGGCCGGCATCGGCACGGGCGTATAGGGGTGCGCCGCGTCGGCGACCTGGGGCGGGGCCGGCGACTTGAAATCGGGGCCGACGGCGCAGGCCGTCAGCGCCAGCGTCGCCGCGGCGGCAACCAGGCCGACGCGCCCCGGTGCGATCGATGTGCGGGTCTGCCTCATGCTTTGCTCCGGAGATGTCGTTTCGGCGTCGCCACCTTCGACGAGGTGGGCTGACGCAACGTGCGTGCCGGCTTGGCGACGGTTCGGTCTGCCGCGGCGCTTTTCCGGCGGCGCTTGCTCTCGGCCGCGATCAGCGTGTCGGCGCTGCGTACGAGGCGGCGCCGCCAGAGGTCGATCGCGTCCGGCCCGGCCAGCAACTGCGGTGCGAGTGCGTCCACAACCTCGCAGTTGACAAGGAGGTGAACGGCGGGGCCGATGATCAGCGTCGCCAGCGCCAACACTTCATCGTCGGCCCGGGCGACGCCGAGACGTTCGCACAGCATGGCGACGAGGGCGGCGTGCATCGGCTGCATGCCGCGGTCGACCTTCTCGCGCCACAGGCCCGTCGGCTCGATCATCTCGCGGCGATGCAGCTTGATCCACAGGCGTGCCTGTGCGCCGCTGCGCAGCGGCGCCAGAATGTGCTCGAACAGATTCTCGAGCGAGGCCGTCGTCGAGGCGATGTGGCTGCGGTCGTCGGACGCCGGCGCCGCGCCGCCCCAGAAGACGGCACGGTACAGACCTTCCTTGTTGCCGAAGTAGTAGCTCACCGCGGCGACGTTGACGCCGGCGGCGAGGGCGATCTGGCGGATCGAGGTCTTGGCGTAGCCCTGCTCGGCGAAGAGCTTGAGACCGGCCAGCAGCAGCCGCTCACGCGCCGGCTCGCCCGGCTCGCGCACGGCCAGCAGCGACTGGGCGACCGGGCAACGGGCTTCGGCGGGAAGGGCGGCACGCATCGCGGCGCATTCTAGCCACAATGAAACGAACGTTTGATTGAAAGCGTCGACCGACGCGATAGCAAGGTCCGACGATGCGGCGCTAGACGATGTCGACGCTGTGAAAACCGTAGCTGCCGGCGCGCCGATCCGCGAAGAAGAGCTCAAGCGTCTTCTTCGTGGTGCGAAATGCTATCTCTTCCCAGGGCACCTCGCCCTCGCCGAACAGCCGGGCCTCAATCGTCTCCGGGCCGGGCGCGAAATCGATGTCGAGCAGGCGGGCGCGATAGAAGAGATGCACCTGGCCGACCCGGGCCACGTTGATAAGAGTGAAGAGCCCGAGCATCTCGATGCGCGCGCCGGCTTCCTCGACCGTCTCACGCAGCGCCCCTTCGGCGGTGCTTTCGCCGAGCTCCATGAAGCCGGCCGGCAAGGTCCACAGGCCGCGCCGCGGCTCGATGTTGCGCCGGCAGAGCAGCACCTGCTCTTCCCAGACCGGCAGGGTGCCGACGACGTTGAGCGGGTTTTCGTATTGGATTGTGCCGCAGACGGTGCAGGTGGCGCGGTCGCGGTTGTCGTCGGCCGGCGTCTCGTAGAGAACGGCGCCGCCGCAGGCCCGGCAATGCTTGATGCTCTTGGGCATGAACATTCGGGCAAGTGTAGTGGCGCGCTGCGCGTGGCATGATCGTGCGGACATCGCGCCGGCGTCACGGCGCGCCCTGAAACGGACCCGTCGATGAACCACGTCTTTGCCCCGCCCCCCATCGCGAGCGTTCCCGTGGCCGGCCCTGCCGGCGAGAGCTTCCCCGTGCACCGCATCTATTGCGTCGGCCGCAACTACGTCGAGCACGCCAAGGAGATGGGATTCACCGGCCGCGAGCCGCCGTTCTTCTTCCTGAAGCCGGCCGACGCCGTGCTCTTCGTCGCCGAAGGCCAGATCGGTCGCATGACCTATCCGAGCCTGACGAAAAACCTGCACCACGAGGTCGAGCTCGTCGTCGCCATTGGCACCGGCGGAAGCGACATCAAAGCCGCCGACGCGATGAAGCATATCTGGGGCTACGCCGTCGGCCTCGACATGACGCGGCGCGACCTGCAAGGCGAGGCCAAGAAGCTCGGCCGCCCGTGGGACATCGGCAAGGGCTTCGACCACTCGGCGCCGATCGGGCCGATCAAGGCCGCGGCCGAAT
>JBDTIO010000216.1:0-8315 GCA_039936375.1 Caldimonas sp.
ATCCGCAAGGTGCGATGTTTGCGTTGGTTGCGCCGAAGCGCTAGGAAGCCGGGCGTCCGATGGCCTTGGCTCGCTCGCCCAGAGGCAACGAATCGCACAACCCCTCGGACTCTCAAGCGACGTAAAACAGCGAAGGAAGAAAGACCATGACCGACAAGCAAGCGCTCGCGCCGGCGGCCGAGCTGGCGAAGAAGAACACGACCCGCTTCCGAACGAGAGCGCGTCGTACCGGAAGGCTCGCAACGACTTTCTGAGCGACGAGATCGACCCAGGCGGCACATCGAGCGAGGATGTCGCGGCTCTTGCTGCACTTGGCGCAATTGCCGGCGCAACCGGACCAGCTCCTCACGCCCGGCGCTGCTCAGAACATCCTTGCCGCGAACGGACTTGGCGCTGTCAGCGGCCGCTTGCGCGACTCAAGTCGAAATACTCTGCGCGCTGCAGTCGAACTCACGCGCACGCTGCGTGGGCGTGCGGCCAGCCTGTACGAGCTCGACCATCTGTCGGCGGAATTCCGCCGGGTACGGGGGCTTCGGGATCGGCATATCGGACTCCTTCTTCCGTGAGGACGAGGTGTCCGTGAAAGCGGGTCAACTTCAAGTCCAGTGTTCGACTTCTTTGAGCCGCGTGACCTCAGTAGTTTCGCGCCACCAAGCTAAACGACGGGCTGTTCGCGGTCAGGAAGAGGCGGGCGCGCGGGCCCAGGCGTCCAGCTTCGTCGACCTCGACGCAATTCTGCTCGTTGGTGACTTGTGGATTGGTGCCAAGGCCGGAGTCTTGCGTGTTGATGCAGAAGAATACGAATCCGGCTTCGAACTCCACCGACCACGTTGCAACCGATCGACCAAGGACGACCGAGCCAGGGGTACACGACGCGTGAATGTCTGCGTCGTACAGCGTGTCGCTTGCGTTTACCTTTGCGGCAGGCGGGGGCACGAGGCCGCTGACAACCGCGTCGCAGGTCGTAGTCGTGGCCGTGCCTACCGTGGCGCTGTTGCGCAGGCCGCGCGTTTGCCAGCCAGCGTCGAAGTAGTTCTGGATCGATTTCGAGCTGATCGCCGTGCCATTGGCCTTCAGTTGGGAACCGAAGTTGGTCAAGAAATAGGGTGTCCCATCGAGGGGAAACACCGCGTCGGGAGCGACCTGCACGAACATGGTCGACTCGTAGACGTTCCCATCTGAGCCGGTTCGGCTGACGGTCCAACTGGTCAGCCCCGCAGGTTGCAGCAGGTTCGTCAACGCCGCGAAGGCGTTGAAACTGGTGCTCGGGGGGGGGGGTGAAGCCGCCGTTTCCGCTGTCGCCACCGCCACCACAGCCGGCGAGCATCACCACCAATAAGAGAACTGCCCACCTTAGCATGACTACGTTCCCCAGGTGGAGTGGTGGCGGCGCACAACGCGTCCAAGGGTGCAGGAGACTTTACCGAGCGGTACAAGGATCCTCATTCCTCTTCCGGCGATGTTCCCGAGTATCGCCCCAATTCCAACGGGCACATGCTCCCGTGATCAGCGACGAACACCCCGCGTGAAGTCTAAAAGTGTGTATTCCGATGAAAACCACTGCTCATTCCAGTTCAGACCGCCGCGTCGCGAGGGTCAAATTGCGGTTGCCATTCGCACGACGCGCTCGTTCGCCGATAAGAGAACTTCGATAGTGATGGCAGCCTCTACGGCGGCTATCGCGCCGTGCTCCATGGCGGCGATGGCCAACAGGATCGCCAATCAAACCGGCTCGTGTTGCGTGCTCATTCGTCGCAAAATAAGGGCCTGCTTGGTCCACGCACAATCGCTTGCTCGAAAGCGGTCCGGCTGGGCGCACCCATCGCTAACCGCACGCATGGCCATTTAAAAAGACCCGTTCCCCGCGATGCTGCGGCACCTGGAGTCTCGTCGCCATTTGCGTTTCGCGGCGTCCCGTGACCGTCACTGTCGGAAGCCACAAAACCTTGGAGACCCCAGCCGTTGACCCATTTGGCAGAACATCGGAACTATTGGATCCGACTGCCGCCGTCCCGGCGGCCAAGAGGCTTGACAAAAGCACCGCGAAGAAGATGTTGTCGGACATGGTGAACTCCTTTTCAGTCCTGGACATGGGAGCGCTACGCAGGGCTCCAAGATCGATCAGCATGCCGGCCGCACTTTCTCGGAAGGGCACATCGAAACAAACGGTCAGCCCGACAGCGCGGATGGCGAAAGTCAGGCTGCTGTTCTCGCTAGCGTGAGTGCTCTGCGCCGGATTGGGCCATTCGTCCGTCACCTGCCATGGCGTCAGGCGCCGGCAGTTTGATTCCTTTCGCTTTTGCGCGCTTTTCCATCTCGGTCTGCATGGCCATGGCAAGCGTTTTGCGATCTTCGGAGGTCTTGGCGGCTTTCATTTTGGCGTGAAACGCTGCGAGCTCCTGTGTACTCATGAGTTGCCGCGCCGCGGCATGGGCCGCCATGCCACCATGGGCGGCGTCCTGCATTGCCATATCCGCTGGCTCGTCCATGTTGTTTGCGCTTGTGCCATCGCTGCCGGTCGTCTTGACCGTCTGCGCCGATACGCTTACTGCCAGGACGATGCTCATGGCTGCCAAGGCGCCTATGGCAATATTCCAAATCTGTTTCATGGTCAGTTCCTATAAGGTGAATCGAGGACTGCATCAGGCCACTGCTCCGAGCGAACGGTGTGTCGTTTGGGCGCTGTTTTGTATCGCAGCCTTGCAAACGTGCGGGCTGCAAGGTGGCGTTGCAATCTTCCGGTGGTCACTTCACGGCGTTCGCGGACGATAGACACCATGACGGCCAAGCTCGAACATCTGCTGGTCGTTGACGACGATGTCGACATTCGGCACTTGTTGCGCGACTACCTGCAGGAACACGGCTACCGCGTCACCGCGATCGCCGATGGCCTTGGCCTGCGCGCGGCGCTCGCGGCGGGGGAACCGGACATGATCATCCTTGACGTGATGCTGCCGGGGCAAGACGGCATCACCCTGTGTCGCACGGTAAGGACTCGATCGGAGATCCCGATCATCATGCTCACGGCCCGCGGTGAGGACACCGACCGGATCGTTGGGTTGGAGGTTGGCGCCGACGACTACCTCGCCAAACCATTTAATCCCCGCGAGCTTCTGGCTCGGGTAAAGAGTGTGTTGCGACGCGCGAAGTCGCTGCCGGCCAATCTGCGGCTAGACGCGCCCCGTCGCTTCAATTTCGCCGGCTGGAGTCTTGACGCTGTCACCCGCAACCTGGTTTCAGCCCAGCGCGTTGTAGTCCCCCTGAGCGGCACGGAGTTCAAGCTGCTGCGCGTGCTCCTGGACCATCCCGGTCAGGTCCTGACTCGCGATCAGTTGATCGAGCTGATGCTGTCGCGCGACGCGGGCCCGTTCGACCGTGCGCTCGACGTGCAGATCAGCCGCCTGCGCCATCGACTTGGAGACGATGCCAAGGAACCCGCGATCATCAAGACAGTCCGCGGGCAAGGATACGTCTTGGCGGCTGCGGTGACTCGCGAGGCGTGATGAGACTGCTGCCGAGGTCGTTGTTCAGTCGGCTCATGATGGTCATGTTGTGCGGCTTGGTCGGCGCGCAGATTCTGAGCCTGACGATTCACATGCAGGATCGCGGCGACTCGTCGCGACAAGAAGGCGGCGCTCGGTCGGCCAAGCGAATCGCCGACGTGGTGAGATTGCTCGATACGTCTAGCCCGGCGGAGCGGCTCGCGATGGTGAATGTCCTGAGCCTACCGCCGTTGCTAGTACGTTTGGACTCGGCGCCGATCTCGCCCCAGGGAAGCGACCGCGCCAGCATGTTCGCCGGGACGATTCGGAGGTATCTCGGCAGCGATCGACCGCTCGAAGTCGTGGTCGCCGATGCAGAGCCCAAGAAACCCCGCAGCACCGCTGAGCGGTCGATGATGATACCGACTGACTTCTCGTTCGTGCTACAAGTCCGGCTGCACGACGGGATGTTGGTGACCTTCGACGCCCGTCCGCCTATGCGGGACACCAGCTGGCCATACCGCATGACACTCAGCTTAGGAGTGCTTCTGATCGCGGTCGTTCTCCTGTCTCTGGTAGCAGTGCACTGGGCGACACGTCCGCTCAAGGCGTTGGCCGACGCGGCCGATGAACTCGGTCGAGACATACACCGCTCGCCGATGCCCGAAAGCGGACCGATCGAGGTGGCGCGCGCAACGCGGGCGTTTAACACGATGCAAACCCGACTCAATGCCTACTTGCGCGAGCGGACGAGTGTATTGGCCGCGATGTCACACGACCTGAAGACGCCAGTGACGCGGCTTCGGCTGCGCGCCGAACTGCTCGGTGATGCGCAGCTTCGACTCAAGTTTGTCGGGGATCTTGAAGAGATGGAATCAATGGTGGGTGCGACCCTTGACTTCCTGCGTGGAACCGGAGGCGCAGAGGCCACGCGGGCGGTCGACATGAACGCCCTGCTTGAAAGCCTGCAGGCCGACCTTTCAGATGTAGGAGAGCGCGTCAGCATCGAGGGTCATGCGCAATGGCCATACGTTGGCCAGCCGACCCAGCTCAAGCGATGCCTGCGCAACTTGGTGGAGAACGCAACCAAGTACGGGAAGTCTGCGTCGATCAACGCGAACGACAACGAAGAACGACTGCAGATATCGATTCGCGACGAGGGCCCCGGCATTCCCGAAGCAGAACTGGGGCGGGTGTTCGATCCTTTCTACCGCTTGGAACAGTCACGCAATCGCGACACCGGGGGGACGGGCCTCGGCCTGACGATCGCGAAAAGCATCGCCGAAAGCCATGGCGGCCAACTCATTCTGCAAAACTTGGGAGCAGGCGGGCTCGAGGCGAGACTGACATTGCCCAGATCTTTAAGTTCGATGCGCGCCAGAGCTGCCACCTGCGATGGCGACCCCCGGTCCATCGGAGCAAGCAATGGCCAGCCAGCGCCACTGCTGTCCACGGGAATGCTGAGCTGATACCCCGAGAGCGGCCAAAATTGTTGGCGTCTCCTATGAGACCGGATGTGCCCTCGGAAGCACGGCGCAGAGCTTGCCGGCGGGTACCAACGCTTGAAGTTGCGGACGTCGAGTCCGTTGAGAATGGCACTGCGAACTTGCAGAAGGGAGTCCGCACCTTCGCGACTCCATCGCATGTGACCGTTTCGGGGTGATCCCGGTTTGCGTGCAAATCGTAGCGGTTTGACCCACGGGTAAACCCATGAATTCTGGGCCGGTCGGCGAGCATCACTTTGCTACGTCTCGACCGTCTGGGCGCAGCTTCGCTGCCTGCTCCCGGAGGTAGTCGCGCATCGACGAGTCTTCGCACAGGCCGATGGCTCGCTCGTACGCAGCCTTGGCCGCTTGGATCCGTTGCATCCGCGCGAGCAGGTGCCCTGCCAATGCCCAGTGGGGCTGATAGCTCTTGACCGCATCAGCCGGCAGTTCCTCGAGCAAGGTCCAACCGGCCTCGGCGCCAGCCGCTTCGCCGACAGCCGCGCTGCGGCCGACGAGCGCTCCGATCGTCGGCGCCATGCGCACGAGCCCCTCGTACAGCAACGCCACGGCCTGCCAGTTGGTCGCCCCGATTGCAGCTCGCTGCGCATGGGCGGACTGGATCGCCGCCTCGAGCTGAAAGCGGCCGACGCGACCGGCGCCTGCCGCGGCGAAGAGCAGCTGCTCCGCCTCATCGATCATCGGACGGGACCAACACGTCGTGTCCTGCTCCGAGAGCGGCACGTAGTGGCCGGCGGCATCGCGCCTGGCATCGCGCCGCGCTTCGCAGTGCAGCATCAGCGCGAGCAGGCCTTGCACCTCAGCCTCGTCGCACATGAGCCGCAGCAACAATCGGCCGAGGTCGATCGCTTCGGCAGCAAGTCCGCGGCGCCGCTCATCGGCGCCCATGACGTCGTCCCAGCCGCTGCCGTAGGCGGCATAGATCGCCTCGAGAACAGCTTCCAGCCGTTCAGGCAACTGCCGCCCCTCAGGCACCTCGAAGGCGATGCCAGCGTCCCGAATCTTCGTCTTGGCGCGCGCAAGGCGTTGCCCCATCGCCGCCGGCTGCAGGAGAAATGCCGAGGCGATCCGCGCCGCATCGAGTCCGAGTACGGTCTGCAGCATCAGCGGCGTGCGCATCGCCGGGTCGATCGCCGGGTGCGCGCACACGAACATCAGCTTCAGCCGCTCGTCGGGAAAGGTCGCCTCGTTGAACGCATGGTCGTAGGACTCATCGGCCAGGACGATCAACTCAGGCAGCGCCTGGTCGCGAACCTGCGCTTGCCGCCCGGCATCGATCAGTCGGCGCCGCGCGGCCGTGAAGAGCCAAGCCTCGGGCTTTTCGGGCACGCCGCTCGAGGGCCAGCTCTCGAGCGCGGCCTCGAAGGCGTCGGCGAGCGCGTCCTCGGCCGCGGCGACGTCGCGCGAGCGCATAGCAAGAAAGGCGACCAGGCGGCCGTATGAGTCACGCGCCGCGCGCTCGACCGCGGCCTTCGCCGCGCTCGGTGGCTTCAGGCTGGCTCCGCCGACAACGACGCCCACATCCTTAGGTGGCTTCATGTGCGGAGGACGCCAGCCCAGAAAGCGTCTTTGCGCAACCGAGCGTCACGCGGCGCGAACTCGTCTTCCTTGAACTAGACCGCAGCGCTGCCTTCAACGCCCTTGCTAACTCGTCTCGTTGCCGTAGCGGCCGTGATCGCGCACCGATCCTTGTGCCCATTACAAGCCCCGGCTCATTGCCCCGGCGGCCGAAGGTGCGGCCGCACCTCGTAGATTTGTCCGGGCAGCCGCGGGATGCGCGCCGCCCATTCGAGCGCCTTGTCGAGGTCGGGCACGTCAATGTTGACGAAGCCGCCGAGCTGCTCCTTCGTGTCGGCGTACGGGCCGTCCTGCACGTGGGACTTCTTGTCAGCGCCGAACCTCAAGGTGGTCGCGGTCGCGGGCGCCTCCAAACCATTGCCGCCAAGCAGGACGCCGGCCTCGCCGGCTGCCTTCATGAACAGAGGCCAGGCTGCCCAGAGCTCGCGCTGCTCGCGGCCCTGGGGGTCATGCATCATTGCGAAGTCAGCGGCACTGTTGTAGATCAGAATCGAATATTTCATGGTTCAACTCCTTGGGTTGGGTTGCGAGCGAAGTCGTTTCGCTCATTGCCATGACGTGCCAGCGGCCCACATTTTGACATTCTGAACGGAGTTTCTCGATACTTGCGAGTCGCGGAGCACGGCACAGACTTTGCTGGGCCGGCGGAGCGCCTGCAACCTGAGACAAGGGAACCAACGAGATGGCCTACGGTCCACGGACCGTAGGCCGCGTGCGCGAGGCGCTATCGGCGCGCGCCGAGGTTGTCGAGAAGATGATGATGGGTGGCCTTAGCTTCATGGTGAAAGGCCACATGTGCTGCGCGGTCAGCGGAAAGGGCGGCCTTCTGGTTCGCGTCGGCGCACAGGCGCGCGAGCAGGTGCTGCGCGAGCCGAACGTCGAGCCCATGGAGATGAGCGGCCGCACCATGACCGCGTTCGTTCGAGTCGCGCCTGAAGGTATTCGGACCAACGCGGCGCTTAGCCGTTGGATCGGGCGCGGCCTCGACTTTGTCGCGACCTTGCCAGCCAAACCGCAGCGCACAAATCCAACGAGAAAGCCTGCACGCGGAGCGAACCGATAGATGGGTAATCGTATTTCTTCTGCAGATTGACACGCTCGGCGCGGAAAAATTGAGCCGCGAGAAGTACTTGCAAAAGCGCCTCGCCTGATCTGGCGCAGTCCCGGCTCGCCAGGCGTCGGCAGCGGGTAACCGCGTTAATTTAATGAGATGGACCCGACGCCCCCCTTTCGGGGAGACTGCGTTTCCCATTCAATCAGCGCCTGACCCCACCAAATCCAACGCTCTCCTACGTGGCCGGCGACGGCGCTGCGCAGGAGGAGGTCGACGACACCAAGTGCAATGGCAGCAACGCGATTGCCGTCAAGACCGACGTGTCGAAAGCCGCTGAAGTCCTGGCGATGTTGGGCACAAGCGTAACCTTTTGGGCGTCGAAGCGAACTTCCCTTCAGGCAGGCCATGTCCGACCTGCCGTCACAGGCGGTTTCGCATGCTCGGGCCGCCGATCTCAACCGGAGAAACAGTCATGTCCAATCAAGTGCTTTCCGTTCTGGTCGCAAGTGCCTTTGCAACCGCCCTCGGGTCGCTTTCCGTGGTCCCCGCAAACGCCGCCGACGCCATGAAGTCAAGTGCCGGGATGGAAAAAATGATCCAGGAGAACCAGGCCAAGACCATGAAGGCCATGGCGGGTGGCAAGATGGAGAAATGCTTCGGCGTGGCGCTGAAGGGCCACAACGACTGCTACGCCGG
>JBDTIO010000217.1:0-2718 GCA_039936375.1 Caldimonas sp.
CGAGCTGGTCGCGCTCGAACGCCGCGACCAGCGGTTGCGAACCGCGCTCGCACTGGTGGCAACCGACTACGACTTCGTCCTGATCGATTGCCCGCCGAGCCTGAGCCTGCTGACACTCAACGGACTCGCCTCGGCACATGGCGTGATCGTGCCGATGCAGTGCGAATATTTCGCGCTCGAGGGTCTCAGCGATCTCGTCAACACCATCAAGCAGGTGCACGCCAACATCAATCCGCAACTCGAGGTCATCGGCATCCTGCGCGTGATGTTCGACCCGCGCATCACGCTGCAGGCGCAGGTCAGCGAGCAGCTGAAAGCGCACTTCGGCGCCCGCGTGTTCGACACCGTCGTGCCGCGCAACGTGCGGCTCGCCGAGGCGCCCAGCTACGGCATGCCGGGCATCGTCTTCGACCCGACCTCGAAGGGCGCGCTGGCATTCATCGAATTCGCTCGCGAGCTCGCCGCGCGTGCGGACCAGCGAGACGCCGCGACGTGAGCCAGCCTTTCGACGACGAGTTGCAGGCGAGGGTCGAGGATGCCGGTATCAACGCCAGCGCGCCGCGCGAGCAGCTCTGGATCGACGGCTGGCTCGTTCGGCGTTGCCCGGGAAAGGCCAAGCGCGCGCGCTGCATCCAGGCGGTCGCGCCGGGCCGGATGGGCATCGATGACAAGCTCGCTCGCAGTCTCTCACTCTATGACGACGTCGGCCTGCGCCCCTTCATCCGCATCACCCCCTTCTCCCAGCCGCGCGGCCTCGATGCGCGGCTCGAGCAACTGGGCATGGAGCGGATCGACGACACCCGTGTGATGATCGTCGCCCTTCCAGTTGCGCGATCCCATGACGGCAGGCCGTGTGCTCCGCTGCGCTACGAGACCACCGACGCCGACACCTTCTCGCGATGGGTCGGCGCCGAGCGCGGGTCGACGCCGTCGGAGCAACTCGCTCACGCCGCGAGGCTGCGCGAGTCACCCGTCAAGCATGTCGCAGTGTTCGCTCGCGACCACGCCGATCGCGTCGTCGCCGGTGGACAGATGGCGATCGAGCAGCAACTCGCTGGCCTGTACGACGTCAACACCCCTCCAGCTGCGCGCCGGCTCGGACATGCCAACGCGCTCTGCCGTCATCTGCTGACACTCGCGGAGCAGGAGGGGGCACGCTGGGCGTATCTGCAGGTCGAGGCCGACAACGCTGCAGCGCGCAGCGTCTACGGCCGGATCGGCTTTACCGACGCGTATTCATACCACTACCGTTCGCCGCCGGCGACCGGAGTACGAACCAGCTAGAGGCCGGTGCCTTCGTCGATGCCCAGATGCACATTCATCGACTGGACCGCCGCACCGCTCGCTCCCTTGCCGAGGTTGTCGAGTCGCGCCATGAGCAGCACTTGCGTCTCGTTGGCAAACACGAACAGCTCCGCGCGGTTGGTGTCGTTGCAAGCCTGGACGTCGAAGAAGCCCTCTGCGAGCGTCGCGGCATCGCGCAGCGGCATGACGCGAACGAAAGCCTCTGCGTCATAGCGCTCGGCGAGGGCGGCATGCAAATGCTCCGGCGTGGTGCCGCGACGGGCCTCGGCGAGGTGCAACGGCACCGTGACGGCGAGGCCCTTGAGGAAATCGCCGACGATCGGCATGAACACCGGTGGCGTCTCGAGCCTGCCGTGCATCGTCATCTCCGGCAGGTGCTTGTGACGCAAGGCGAGGCCGTAGGGCTGCGGCGCGATCAGCCGCGTATCGCCGCCTGCCTCGTAGCGCTCGATCATCTTCTTGCCGCCGCCGGAGAAGCCCGTGATGGAGGTTGCACTCAGCAACGCTGAGCGCGGCAGCAGGCCGGCATCGACCAGCGGCCGGATCAGCAGGATGAAAGCCGTCGCATGACAGCCCGGGTTAGAGATGCGCTTGGAGGCGCGGATCTTGTCGCGCTGATCCGGCGCCAGTTCAGGCAAGCCGAAGACCCAGTCCGGTGCGACGCGGTGCGCCGTGCTCGCGTCGATCAGGCAGGTCGTGGAATTCGTCACCAGGGCAGCCGCTTCTCGAGCCGCCGCATCGGGCAGGCAGAGGAAGGCGACGTCCGCCGCGTTGAGCAGCCGCGCACGCTCGGCAGTGTCCTTGCGCAACTCGGCAGACGCGCGCAGTACCTCGACATCGCGTCGGCGCGCGAGGTACTCGTGAATCCGAAGGCCGGTCGTGCCTTCCTGGCCGTCGACGAAAACGCGAGTGGTCATGGTGTGTGCTGAGCGTGACGCGCAAGCATAAAGCAGAGCGTCGAAGCGTGCGCAGTCGCTGTGAAGCTGAAGGGGCACGCAGCCCTGCCACCCGGATCGATCAAGGACAATCGGCCGATGGCAACGAAGAAACCCAAGGGACTCGGCCTCGGCCTCGAGGCGCTGCTCGGTCCGACTGTGATGGACGCCGTGCCGGCGGGCTCGGGCCGAGGCGACGGCGAGCCGAACACGTTGCTGCTCGATCATCTCCAGGCCGGCCGCTACCAGCCGCGCACGCAGATGGACGAGGCAGCGCTGCAGGAGCTGGCCGATAGCATCAAGGCGCAAGGCGTGATGCAACCCGTGCTGGTGCGTCCGCTCGCAAGGACGAACGGCGTCGCACGCTACGAGATCATCGCCGGCGAGCGACGCTTCCGCGCTGCAAGGCTGGCGGGCCTGGAGCGCATTCCCGTGCTCGTGCGCGACGTGCCCGACGAAGCCGCTGCCGCGATGGCGC
>JBDTIO010000218.1:0-7932 GCA_039936375.1 Caldimonas sp.
TAGTCGGCTCGCTCCACTTCTCGCGTGAAGAAGTCGCGCGCCGCCACGTAGTCGGCGCGCCGCATCGCGTCCATGCCGAGGTTGAAGAAATGGAACGGCGGGTCGGTCTCGATCGCGGCCAGGCGCAGGCGCAGCGCGCGGGCTTCATCGCCGCGGCCGAGCCGGTCGTCGCTCTCCGCCAGGTTGGCCAGCGCCTGGGTGTTCTTCGGCTCGCGGGCCAGCACGAAGTCGAACACCTGCGCCGCCACGGCGGTGTCGCCGTGGCGCAGATACACGACGCCGAGCGTGTTGTACGCGCCCAGGAAGGACGGGTCCTGGCGGAGCGCGTCGGCCGTCCATGCATAGGCGTCGTCGATCTTGCCCTGGGCCAGCTCCTCGACGGCGCGGTTGCTCGCATACATCGCCCGCACGGTCGCCTCGCTGATCTCGCGCGTCCGCATCCGGCGCAAGTCTTCGGGCGGCAGGAAATCCACCGTCATCGGGCTCAGATCGTGTGCGGTCTTCGCGTCCATGATGCGGCGGCCGAGAGTGACGTTGACGTGGCCCGAGGCAAGCAGCAGGTCGCCGGTGCGGCTCCAGGTCTGGTCGAGATAGGCGCTCTGGTAGACGACCGACAGGCCGAGCTCGTGCGCGAAAGCGGCCGTCATGATGACCAGCGACAGGCAGTTGCCGGATCGCGTTGCGAAGGCCTCGGCGGCGGTCTTGGTCCGTGTGGCGTCGTACTCGAGCTTGAGCTGAGGCTTCTGGTAAAGCGCTTCGAGCAGACCCTGCTGCGCGCCCTTGATGCGCAGCTGGTCGGAAATGTCGACGGCGAGGTAGTGCTTCATCTCGGCGCTCATGGCGAAGATGCTGTCGGTCGAGATTGGCTCGGACGGCGGTCCGAACGCCCGGTCGACGAGCAGCGCTTTCGGCGCCTCGGCGATCGGCGGCGCGCCAGCGCACGCCGAAATCAGGCAGGTCGCGAGGAGCGACAGGAGTGAGGTTGCGCGCATCGGCGTCTCCACGCGGCGGGCGGGCCGCAGCACATCATGCAACGAATGATGATCCAACTCCACGGGTTTGGGCGCGCTGCCCTGGGGTAGTCATCACGAACGGCGCTCCGCGAGCCTCCTGGGAGCTTGGACGCCGGGCGCCGAGCCTTCTCGGTGCCGTCATTGCGCGGCGATGCCGAACGTGCCGTCGACCACTTCGGTGAAGGTTCGCTCTTCGCGCCGGATGAATCGCTTCAGCTGCGCGAACTCGAAGTTGGCGCGGCTTTCGGCGTCCGTTCTCAGGCGGGCTCGATAGGCCTCGTAGGCGGCGAGCGAATCGAAGGCGACGAGACCCCAGGCGATGTCGTTGTTGCCTTCGTGAGGCAGGAAATAGCCGACCAGGTGGCCGCCGCAGCGCGGGATGATGCGGCCCCACTGCTCGGCATAGGTCTTGAAGGCGTCGCGCTGGAACGGGTCGATCTCGTAGCGGATGAAGCAGGTGAGGGTCATGGTCGATTTCTGGTCTGCAAGGACAGGGACAGGGACCATAGCCTTTATCGCGACGCTGATGGTTCGGCTAGGATCGAACCATGAACGACAAATTCGGCGGCAGGTCGAGATGAGCGACGGCCCCAACATCGCTCGCGTCGCCGGCCTGATCGGCGACCACGCGCGAGCCGAAGTGCTGACCGCCCTGCTCGCCGACCGGGCCCTGACGGCAACCGAGCTCGCCGGCATCGCCGGCGTTACCCGGCAGACGATCAGCGGCCATCTCGGCAAGCTCCTCGAAGCGGGTCTGTTGGCCGTCGAGCACCAGGGCAGGCATCGCTATTTCAGGCTAGCCGATCGCGACGTGGCACAGCTCCTCGAATCGCTGATGGGCGTGGCCTTTCGCACCGGTTCGTTGCGCCTGCGGCCGGGTCCGCGCGAGCCGGCGCTGCGCAAGGCACGGGTCTGCTACGACCACCTGGCCGGCGAGCTCGGCGTGCTCATGTACGAAGGCCTCGTCCAGCGTCGGATCCTGGCCGGCGGCGACGACGGCTTGCGCGTCACCCGAACGGGCAACGATTGGCTGGTGTCGTTCGGCATCGACGTCGAAGCGATGAAGAGCGAGCGGCGAACGCTCTGCCGGCCGTGCCTCGACTGGGGCGAGCGGCGCCATCACCTCGGCGGCGCCGTCGGTGCGGCTCTGCTCGACCGGTTGTTCGAGCTGCGCTGGGCCAGCCGGGTCGAAGGCTCGCGCGTGGTTGCATTCACGCCGCGCGGCGAGCTGTCGTTTCGCGCCCTCGTCGCCTCCTGATCGGCAGCGCCGGCGGCGCTATTCCAGCTTGATGTTCGCGGTCTTGATCACCGCGGCCCAATTGGCAACCGGGCTGGCCTGATTGACGACGAGCACCGTCGGGTTGGTGCCGATCAACGTGATCGGCTCGAACGATTTCACCGGGTCGTAGCCTATCTTCGGATAGAGGCTGACGTCGATGGCGTGCGAGCTGGTCGTGCCGCCGACGATCGTGTAGCCGGCGGACGCGGCGCTGAGGCGACCTCGGAGCCGACGCTGCCGCCGGCGCCGCCCTTGTTCTCGATGACGATTGCCGTGTTCAGCGCCGGGCCGAGATTTTGCGCGATCAGGCGGGCCAGGATGTCGGTGGTGCCGCCGGCCGGGAACGGCACGATGTAGGTGATCGGCTTGGCGGGCCACTTGTCTTCGCTCCAGGCGGCTCCGGCGAAAACGCCGGCGGCGGCGACGGTGAAGGTACGGCGGGAGAGCGTCATGTCGTCTTTCGGAGTTTCACGTCGGCAGCACGAGGGTAGCCCCGGAGGCATAGACTTTCGCCGATGTCCAGCACCGTCGCCATTGCCGCAAACGCCAACGCCGCTAACGCGCCGCATGCCATCCGCATGGACGAGCGCGACAACGTCGCCATCGTCGCCAATGGCGGCGGCCTCGAAGCCGGAGCGACCTTCGCGTCAGGCTTCGCGGCGGGGCTGACGCTGTGCGAACGGGTGCCGCAAGGGCACAAGGTGGCACTGGTCGACATCGCCGAAGGCGCGTCCGTCGTTCGCTACGGCGTCGCCATCGGCTTTGCCCTGAAGCACATCGCCGCCGGCAGCTGGGTGCACGAGCGGCTGCTGCGCATGCCGGCGGCCCGCTCGCTCGAAGGCTTGCCGATCGCGACGGCGAGGCCGGCGCCGCAACCGGCCCTCGAGGGCTTCACATTCGAGGGCTTTCGCAACGCCGACGGCAGCGTCGGCACGCGCAACATCCTGGCCATCACCACGACGGTGCAATGCGTTGCCGGCGTCGTCGAATTCGCGGTCGAGCGCATCAAGGCCGAGCTGCTGCCGCGATATCCGAACGTAGACGATGTCGTCGGCCTCGAGCACAGCTATGGTTGCGGCGTCGCCATCGACGCACCGGATGCATCGATCCCGATCCGCACCTTGCGCAACATCAGCCGCAACCCGAACTTCGGCGGCGAGGTGATGGTGGTGAGCCTGGGCTGCGAAAAGCTGCAGCCCGAGCGGCTGCTGCCGCCGGGCACCTTCGCGATACGCGATGAGCGCAATGAGCCAGAACCGAGCGGCTTCGACCTGGTGCGGCTGCAGGACGAAGCGCATGTCGGCTTCGCCTCGATGATCGATTCGATCCTCGCCACCGCGCGCATTCACCTTGAACGGCTGAACGCGCGCCGGCGCGAGAGCGTGCCGGCGGCCGCGCTCGTCGTCGGCGTGCAGTGCGGCGGCAGCGACGCGTTCTCGGGCGCCACGGCGAACCCGGCGGTCGGCGTCTGCACCGACCTGCTGGTGCGCGCCGGCGCCACCGTGATGTTCTCTGAGACGACCGAGGTGCGCGACGGCATCGACCAGCTGACCTCGCGCGCGGCGAGCCCCGAGGTGGCGCAATCGATGATCCGCGAGATGGCCTGGTACGACGCCTACCTCGGCCGCGGCGGCGCCGATCGCAGCGCCAACACGACGCCGGGCAACAAGGCCGGGGGCCTGTCCAACATCGTCGAGAAGGCGATGGGCTCGATCGTCAAGTCGGGAGCGAGCCCGATCAGCGGCGTGCTGTCGCCGGGCGAGAGCCTGCGCGACCGGGGCATCGAACGCGGCCTCGTCTACGCGGCGACGCCGGCGAGCGATTTCATCTGCGGCACCTTGCAGCTTGCCGCCGGCATGAACGTGCACATCTTCACGACGGGTCGCGGCACGCCGTACGGCCTGGCCCAGGTGCCGGTTATCAAGGTCGCGACCAACTCGTCGCTGGCTCGGCGCTGGCACGACCTGATGGATCTCGACGCCGGCCGCATCGCCGAGGGCACGGCGACGATCGAGGAAACCGGCCGCGAGCTGTTCCAGCTCGTGCTCGACGTGGCGAGCGGGCGCCGCACCTGGGCCGAGAAGCATCATCTCGCGAACGCGCTCGTGCTCTTCAATCCCGCCCCGGTGACATAGCTTCGAGCGAATTCAGTCATAGGGGGCCGGTCGCTGCATCGGCATATCGCTTGCCTGTTGCACGGTCTGCGGACCGTCCCGGTGCGCGTCGATTGAAAGCCCACCGATGAGCAAGAAAACGAAGAAGGCGCCGGCTTCGGCGCGCGTCACGTCGAGCACGCCCTTCGCCGGCACCGAGCTGGCACCCGGCGGCGAGCTGCATCAGACGGCCGGTGGCGATCACCCGCCGCTGACCACCAACCAGGGTACGCCGATCTCCGACAACCAGAACTCGCTGCGCGCCAACGGGCGCGGCCCGACGCTGCTCGAAGACTTCATCCTGCGCGAGAAGATCACCCACTTCGACCACGAGCGAATTCCCGAGCGCATCGTCCACGCCCGCGGCACCGGGGTGCACGGCTTCTTCGAGCTGACCGCGTCGCTGGCCGAGTACACGACGGCGAAGATCCTCGCCGAGGTCGGCGAGCGCACGCCCCTCTTCACGCGCTTTTCCACGGTGGCGGGCGGCGCCGGCTCGGTCGACACGCCGCGCGACGCGCGCGGCTTCGCCGTCAAGCTCTATACCAAAGAAGGCAACTGGGATCTCGTCGGCAACAACATTCCGGTCTTCTTCATCCAGGACGCGATCAAGTTTCCCGACCTCGTCCACGCCGTGAAGATGGAGCCCGACCGCGGCTTCCCGCAGGCCGCGACAGCCCACGACACCTTCTGGGACTACATCTCGCTGACGCCCGAATCGATGCACATGGTGATGTGGATCATGTCGGATCGCACGCTGCCCCGCTCGCTGCGCATGATGGAAGGCTTCGGCATCCACAGCTTCCGGCTGGTCAACGCCGAAGGCAAGTCGACCTTCGTGAAATTCCACTGGCGGCCCAAGCTGGGCCTGCAATCGACGATCTGGGACGAGACCGTCAAGATCGCCGGGGCCGACCCGGATTTCCATCGACGCGACATGTTCGAAGCGGTCGAGTCGGGCGCCTTTCCGGAATGGGAATTCGCGGTCCAGCTCTTCACGCAGCAAGAGGCCGACGGTTTCCCGTTCGACCATCTCGATGCGACCAAGCTGATTCCCGAGGAGCTCGTGCCACTGAAGGTGGTGGGCCGGATGGTGCTCGACCGCTGGCCCGACAATTTCTTCGCCGAGACCGAACAGGTCGCGTTCTGTCCGTCGCACCTGGTGCCCGGCATCGACTTCTCGAACGACCCGCTGCTGCAGGGCCGCCTCTTCTCCTATCTCGACACGCAGCTGTCGCGCCTCGGCTCGCCGAACTTCCATCAGATTCCGGTCAACGCGCCGAAGTGCCCGTTCGCCAACCAGCAACGCGACGGCCACATGCAGATGGCGCAGCCGAAGGGCCGCGTCAACTACGAGCCGAGCTCGCTGGCGGCTGATTCGGCCCGCGAGAATGCGGCGCGGGGCTTTCGCAGCTTTGCCGGTGCCGAGAACGGCGAGCGCGGCCGCGTCCGCTCGGAATCATTTGCCGATCACTACAGCCAGGGCCGTCTTTTCTACCGCAGCCAGTCCTCGCCCGAGCAGGCCCACATCGCTTCGGCGCTGGTCTTCGAGCTGTCGAAGGTCGACACCTTGCGCATTCGCGAAGCGATGGTCGGCCACTTGCGCCACATCGACGAAGGCCTGGCCCGGCGCGTCGCCGACGGGCTGGGCATCGACACCTTGCCGGAGGCGCCGCCCGCGGCGGCTTCCGTGCAGGACATGAACGCCTCGCCGGCCCTGCAGATCATCGGCAAGATGAAGGCGACGCTGCAAGGCCGTGCCGTCGGCATTCTCGTCGCCGACGGATCCGACGGAGCGCGAATCGCGTCGCTGAAGCGGGCCGCAATCGATGCCGGTGCCAGCGTGAAAATCGTCGCGCCGAAGATCGGCGGCGTGAAGCTCGCCGACGGTTCGCGACTGGCCGCCGATGGCCAGCTTGCCGGCACGCCTTCGGTCGTCTTCGATGCCGTGGCCATCATCCTGTCCGAAGCCGCGGCGCAGAAGCTGGCCCATGAAGGCGCGGCGATCGATTTCGTGAGCGACGCCTTTGGCCACCTCAAGGCCATCGCGATCGACCGCGGCGGCCAAAGCCTGTTGCAGGTGGCCGGTGTCGCTCCCGATGGCGGTGTCGTCGATGCCCAGGACCTGCGCGCCTTCATTGCCGCGGCATCGACGCGGCAATGGGCCCGTGAAGCGTCGGTGCGAACGCTGGCCTAGGGTCTTTTTGCAGCGTTCGGCGGCTGCGACAATCGATTCCGTTGCGACGGCTCTCGGAGGCGCGGTGGTGCAAGGCGACGGTGTCGAGGCGCAGCGGGTCGCGCTGGGAGCGAATCTCAAGAGCCGGATTCCTGCGCTCGTCGCGGCCTGGCGGACGGCGATCGCGGCCGACCCGAAGCTCAGCACCAATGCGTCGCTGCCGCGCGCCCAGCTGGTCGACCATCTGCCGCAGTGGCTCGCGTCGCTGGCGCGCGCGCTGGCGGCGGCGCCGGGTGAAGCCGGCGCCGCCGGCGCTGCCGCCGACGAGACGCACAACGCCGAAGCGCACGGCCTGCAACGCTGGCAGCAGGGCTACGACCTGCACGAGGTGACCCGCGAATGGGCGGCACTGCACGGCTGCCTCGTCGGCGAGCTGGAGCGCTATTTCGCGACGGCGACCGGGGTCCTGTCCGAGGTTCAGGCACAAGCGCGCTTGACGCTCGCCAGATGCATCAGCGACGCCACCAGCGAGAGCGCGGCGCAGTATTTTCAGCTCGAACGGCTGGAGGCCGCGGGAACGGTTCAGGACCTCGAGCAGGCGCTGCGCGACGTGCGCACCCTGGAACGGCGCCAAGCCGAGCTGTGGCGGCAGGCGGCGCATGACCTGCGCGGCAATCTCGGCGTTGTCTCCAATGTCGCACATGGCCTGACCCTGGCCGAGCTGCCGCCTGAGCGGCGCACCGATTTTCTCGGCCTGCTGCGCAACAACGTCCGTTCCCTGCATCAGTTGCTGGACGACGTGACCGATCTGGCGCGCCTGCACGCAGGCCAGGAAGAGCGCCGGATCGCCGCCTTCGACGCGGCGGCATTGCTGCGCGGCCTGTGCGACGACGTGCGACCGGTCGCCGACGCCAAGGGGCTTTTCCTGGAAGCGGCCGGCGGCGAGCCGCTCGGCGTCGAGGGCGATGCCGTCAAGGTTCGCCGCATCGCCCAGAACCTGCTGTTCAATGCGATCAAGTACACGCGCAGCGGTGGCGTCAAGGTGTCGTGGGGCGACACGCCGGAGCGCGATGATGGCCGCTGGTGGTTTCTCGTCGAAGACACCGGCCCCGGCTTTCATGCAGGGCCCGGCGCGCCGCTCGTCAGCGCTCTCGAGACCACGCCGGGTGAAGAAATCGCCGAAGAAGACGAACGGCCGGTACAGCAATCGCAAGGCGAAGGGATCGGCCTGGCCATCGTCAAGCGACTGTGCGAGTTGCTCGGCGCTAGCCTGGAATTCCACTCCGAGCCGGACCGGGGTACGCGGGTTCG
>JBDTIO010000219.1:0-3856 GCA_039936375.1 Caldimonas sp.
CGGACAAGCTGCGTACTTACCTCGATACGCTCTGAGCGTTCGTCGTTCGACAAGGGTTCCCGCCGCGAGGCAGGAACCCTTTTGCTTGCGCCCGTCGCGATAAACTCGAAGGCGATGCCCCGCCCGCACCTTACGGCATGACCCAAGTCTACGAACGAACCGTGCTCTTCGCCGATTTGCGCGGCAGCACCTCCATGTACGAGACGCTCGGCAATGCCGATGCGACCACCGTCGTCACGCGCAGCGTCGCGTTGCTCGCAGGCGTCGTCGCCGCGCACGACGGCAAGGTCGTGAAGACGCTCGGCGACGGGCTGATGGCGGTGTTCGAGAGCTCGTCGTCGAGCGTTGCCGCGGCCGACGACATGCACGACTCGCTGGCCCGCGTCGGCGCGCTCGGCGACACCGCCATCGAGCTGATCGCCCAGCCGGTGCCGCTCATGCTCCAGGTCGGTCTGGCGCGCGGCGAAGTGGTCGAGATGTCGGGCGACGTGTTTGGCGACGCCGTCAACGTCGCGGCGCGTCTGCTCGATCACGCCGGCGACAACGAGACGCTGGCGACGCAAGGTGTCGTCGAAGGCATCGAGGATTGGGAGCGCTCGCGCTTTCGCAGCCTCGACAAGATGCAGTTGCGCGGCCGCGTCGAGCCGGTGCACGTGCATCTGCTCGAAGCGGTGCGACGCTTCGGCGATACGGCGGCGACGGCGTTCGGCGACATGGCGCCGGCATCGACTGAACCCGAAGGCATTCGCCTCGTCTGGCTGGACCTCAACCGGATCTACGCCGGCACCAGCTTGCCGGTGGTGCTGGGCCGCAGCCCGCAAGCGACCTACATCATCGACGACAACCGCGTCTCGCGTTCGCATGCCCGCATCGACTGGCACGGCGGCACCTTCCAGCTCACCGACCTCAGCTACAACGGCACCTACGTCCGCTTCGACAACGATCCGGAAATCATCAGCCTGCGCCGCGGCGCCTGCACCCTGCACGGCACCGGTCTGATCGGCCTGGGCACACCGCCGACCGAGCCGGTCAGCCCGTGCGTTCGTTTCGAGGTAATGAAGTTCGCCGATACGCAGCGGCAGACGCCGTTCGAATTCGGCGGCAAATCCTGATCGACATTCAATGAGCTTTGCGCCCGAGCCCGTCTTTGCGCACGGAACGGCGGCGAAGACGGCCGTGCTGCTGTGCAACCTCGGCACACCCGACGCGCCGACGCCTTCGGCGGTGCGCCGATATCTGGCGCAATTCCTGAGCGACCCGCGCGTCGTCGAGATCCCGCGCTTGCTCTGGCTGCCGCTGCTGCACGGCGTCATCCTTCGGGTTCGGCCGGCGCGCTCGGCGCGCAAGTACGCAAGCATCTGGATGCCCGAAGGCTCGCCGCTCCGGGTCTGGACGGAAAAACAGGCGCTGCTGCTGCGCGGTTATCTCGGCCAGCGCGGCCACCCGGTCGAGGTGCGGTACGCGATGCGCTATGGCCAGCCGTCGGTCGCCAGCGGACTCGACGCCTTGAAAGAGAGTGGTGCCGATCGCATTCTCGTCCTGCCGCTCTATCCGCAATATGCCGCCTCGACGACCGCCAGTCTGTGCGACGACGTGGCGGCCTGGCTGCGCACCATCCGCAACGTCCCCGAGCTTCGCTTCGTCAAGCACTATCACGACGACGCGGGCTACATCTCGGCTCTCGCCAAGCGGGTCGACGATCACTGGATGGTGCACGGCCGGCCCGACCGGCTCGTCCTCAGCTTTCACGGCGTGCCACGGCGTTCCCTGACGCTTGGCGATCCGTACCACTGCGAGTGCCTGAAGACCGGCCGGCTGCTGGCCGATCGGCTGAAACTGCGCGACGGCTTCATGGTCGTGACCTTTCAAAGCCGTTTTGGCAAGGCCGAATGGCTGCGCCCCTACACCGAGCCGACACTCGTCGAGTTGGCGCGCCAGGGAGTCGGGCGTGTCGACGTCATGTGCCCCGGCTTCACTTCCGACTGTCTGGAAACGCTCGAGGAGATAGACCAGGAAGCCCGCGCCGCATTCCTCGGCGCGGGCGGCAAGGAGTTCGGCTATGTTCCCTGCCTCAACGATCAGCACGAGTGGATCGCCGCCCTCGCCGGCATCGCCCTGAAGCACATGCAGGGGTGGGAGGCTTCGACGGTCGACGTGAACGCGCTGGAGCAGCAGCGCCTGCGGGCGCTGGCGGCCGGCGCGCTCACCTGACTGGGGTCGGGGTTCGGCCGGTTGCGGCGAATCTTCTGTGGCGCGATAGTCGACGCTCCGCGACCGTTGCCGCTTTCATGCAGCACGGCGCATTCCAGACTTTTTCCAAGTGAGAAGACATGAGAGCAATTCGCCAGGTCCTGCTGAGCGCCGCCGGTGCGCTCGTCGTTTTCGCTGCCGCAGCACAGGTGCCGGCGGGCTATCCGGCCAACTACGGTGACACCATCGCCGCCGCGAAGAAGGAAGGCAAGGTCGTCATCTACAGCACGACCGACACGGCTTCGGCCAATCCCTTGATCAAGGATTTCGAGGCGCTCTATCCCGGCATCTCGGTCGAATACAACGACATGAACTCGACCGAGATCTACAACCGTTTCATCAGCGAGAAGGCCGCCGGCGCCGGCTCGGCCGACGTGCTGTGGAGCTCGTCGATGGACCTGCAGATCAAGCTTGCCGCCGACGGCGGCGCCATGGCCTACGCCTCGCCCGAGATCGCGCACATACCGAAGTGGGCGGTTTGGAAGAACGAGGCCTTCGGCACGACCTACGAGCCGATCGCCATCGTCTACAACAAGCGGCTGCTATCGGGCGACGAGATCCCGCATAGTCACACCGACCTGCTGCGCGAGATGACGCAGAAGATCGACAAGCTCAAGGGCAAGGTCACGACGTATGACATCGAGAAGTCGGGCGTTGGCTTCATGCTCATTACGCAGGACAGCAAGTACAACCCGCAGTTCTGGGAATTCGTGAAGGCGCTGGGCGCCGTCGGCCCGCGCTTCCAGTCGAGCTCGGGAACGATGCTCGAGCGCATCAGCTCGGGTGAGAACCTGCTCGGATTCAACATCTTCGCCTCGTATGCCCACTTGCGCGCCAAGAAGGATCCTTCGATCGGCATCGTCCTGCCGAAGGACTACACGCTCGTCATGTCGCGCGTCATGTTCGCCTCAAAGGCCGCGAAGAACCCGAACGCCGCCAAGCTCTGGGTCGACTACATCCTGTCCAAGCGCGGCCAGACGATCATCGCCAACCAAGCCGAGCTCGGCTCGATCCGGACCGACGTCGAGGGCGAGATGACCGAGGCCGGACTGCAGAAGACGCTTGGCGACAAGGCGCGGCCGATTCCGGTGAGTGAGGAACTGCTAGGTTATCTCGATCCGACCAAGCGGCTGGAATTCATCAAGCGCTGGCAGCAGGCGATCAAGTCCGGTCGCTGAGGAGATGCGCCTCGGCCTCGCGCGGGGCGGCGTCATCGGCCTGACGGCGCTCGCCGTCTTCCTGCCCCTTGGTCTCATCTTCTACCAGAGCCTGCTCAATGCGCCGTTCTTCATGCCGCACAAGCTCGGCATCGGCGCGTTCGAGTTCATCTTCGCCGACAGCGATTTCTGGGACGCCCTCGAGAACTCGCTGATCATCGCGACGTCGATGGTCGTGATCGCGGTGCCGCTCGGCGGCATCCTGGCCTTCCTGATGGTTCGCACCGATCTGCCCGGGCGAACCTGGATCGAGCCGCTCCTGCTCGTGCCGGTCTTCGTCTCGCCGATGGTGCTGGCGTTCGGGTACGTCGTCGCGACGGGGCCGGTCGGCTTTTATTCGGTGTGGGCGAAGGAGCTGTTCGGCGTCGTGCCGTGGAACGTCTACTCGC
>JBDTIO010000220.1:0-3127 GCA_039936375.1 Caldimonas sp.
CCTCTGCCCGATGGTGTCCCGGACGGCACATCGGTCTGCGGCCTGATCGTAGGCAGCGTGCAGCGCCTGGCCAAAGCGTCGACAAAGCATAAGTCAGCACGACGGAAGCTTTGAGGCCGTGCTTTTCGAGTGGGGTCTCCATACTCGTACCAATGTCAGGGACTGCGATCGGCCGAAGCGGCTGCCGAGCCTCGCAAGATCGCTGTAAACAATCTGGTTGGTTTGCCTTCCTGCTGAGCTTTCAGCTCACGCCCTTTGCAGGCTCAGGGCCCCTTCCGTCACGCCTTCGCGCCGCACCCCAGCATGTTGGCGATCAGCTCCTGCGTCATGACGAGCTCGTTGCCGCGCAGGCGGTCCATGCTGATCAGAAGCCAGCGGCACAATTGCTGATCGAGCGAATGGTGACGGTTGCAAACCGCCGTCTGCGCCATCTGGGTGATCAGGCCTGCGTGTAGCGCAGAAGCAAGTGCATGACCGGACCGGATCGGGCGAATTTGTCCTTGATCATCTGGCCCTTGAGGCGAAAGCCCTGGCCTGCGCTTAGCACGACCGCGCGGCTCGGCGTCGTCTCGCCGCCCATGAACAGGGAAATGCCGACGACGCCTTCGTTGCCGACGACGGCCAGCGCCAGTGGTTCAAGTCGAGATCGGGTGTCGACGTCAGCGAGACGCCGAGCGCGCTGGCGTTCTGCGACCACACGATCCGCACGCCGGACGCGATGTTCGCGGTCGAGGACGCCACTCGAGACCCGATTCGCCAGCAACCCCTTCGTGACGGGGCGGCCCGGACTTCGGTTCTATGCGGCCGCGCCCCTGACGCTTGCGTCGGGCTACGCGATCGGAACGCTGTGCGTGATGGACACGAAGCCCACCAGGTCGACGCGGGGAAGCTCAGGCAGCTGCGCTTCATGGCGGATCAGGTGATAGCAACGCTAGAGGCTCGCACGCCCTTGGCAAAGGCAAGTGATGCCGCCGCGGAATGACAGGCTGTCGGCACCAAACGCGCCTAAGGGACGGCTCCTTTACACGAGTGCCGTGCTGAAGATCTTGTTCGTGATCTCCTGGCACGCGCCGGCCGCCTTCAGGCCCGCGTTCACGGTCACGCAGGAGCCTCCATCGGCTCAATCCGGCGGTTGCAGTCCCGGTCGTTGAGAGCAACAACGGCCGGGCGATCGCACAGTCAAGACTGACCATCGACGTCGATCTCCAGCCCTCCCCGACGCGAGTCCATCCGACTGCCAACAGATGTGAGTCGTCGCAGCGGCGACCAAAAGCCGCCATGTCATGATCGGCGTTACGCGCGAGGCAACCTTCATGGGAGACATTACCGAGCTCATCCGCCAAGCGCGCGATGGCGAACCGAGCGCGCTGAATCGCCTGTTCGAGGCGATCTATCCTGACCTTCGGCAGCTGGCCCATGCGCGTCTACGCGGCCGCTTGGCCGAAGCCGACCTCGGTACGACAGCGTTGGTCAACGAGTGCTATTTGAAGATGCACGCGGCCCGGCGACTCGACGCCCCCGACCGGGCCCGCTTCTTCGCCTACGTCGCGATGGCGATGCGCTCGATCATCGTCGACCTCGCTCGTACGCGGGCCAGTCAGCGGCGCGGCGGCAATGCCGCCCACGTCGAGCTCGACGCCGAGAACCAGCCAGCGAGCGACCCGCAGGGTGCGAACGAGATCATTCGGGTGCACGAGGCGATCGACGAGATCTCCAAGCACGACGAACGTTTGTCGCGGTTGGTCGAGATGCGCTACTTCGGTGGCTACGAGGACGAAGAGATCGCGCGCGCGCTCGACCTCTCGGTCCGCACCGTGCGGCGCGACTGGCAAAAGGCCCGGCTGCTTCTGATGGCGGCGCTTCGCTAGCCGGCGGCGGCAGTCGCGGCCTGCAGCGCTCGATCGACCTCGGCGCGATCCGGCGTGACAATCTTCTGACGCTCGGAGAAGAGCTTCTGCGCGTCCCGCAGCGCCGGAAGGGCCTCCGCCGGACGGCCCGCTACGAGGAGCACTTGACCCAGCGTCGACGATGCAACGGCACGGACGATTTTGGATGGGTGCGTAGCCAGCGAGTCCCGTGAGGAACGGGCGAGCGCGATCGCTTCTTCGGCGCGTCCCTGGCGACTGCGCAGGAGCGCGAGGCGGCCGTCGTTCTGGGCCTTCTCGGCAGCGGGCAGTGTCGCGCGCGCCAGTTCGGAGAAGATGTGGTCGGCCTCGTCAACGCGCCCGAGCCGCGTCAGGACGCCAGCCTGCACGGAGCGCGAGCGCTGCGTCTGCGGCGCCGACCCGACCGATTCGGTGAGCAGACGCACACTCTGCGTGAGATGTACGAGCGCCTCGTCGTCGGCCCGCTGAGCAGCAAGGGCGCGGCCGAGTGAGAAGTGATCGATGCCCCGGTTGCCGCCCGTGCCGTTGCTCACACGCTCCGAGACGGCGAGCGCAACTCGAAAGGCAGCGACTGCTCCTTCGAGATTGCCGGCATCCTCGCGCGCGATGCCGAGGAAAAGAGCAATCGGCTCGATGCGTGGCTGGTCGCCCCCGAACCGGCGCACTGCTTGGTCGTAGACGGACTCCAGCTCGGCAAGCGCCTCCGCGTCATGACCCTCGGCGCTCAAGCCGCGAGCAAGGAGCAACCGGGCATTGAGCACGTTTCCAGTGACCTGCGGGCCGTAGATCTGGCGCGCAATATCGACGGCATGACGCGCCGTATCCGCGAGGCCCGGCTGCTGAGTCGCGTTCAGTGCGTTGGCGAGCTGGGCCCAGGCGTTGAAGGCATCGAGCGGTCGTGCGGCCGAGCCCTGCGATGCGAGAGCCGCCACGGCTGCCCTCGCGGAGGCGACGCCCGCTTCGCCCTCGGCGGCGGCGAGCTGCGCTGAACTCAGGTTGAACAGCGCCTCGATCTGCGCATGGGTATCGTGCTGACGCCCAGCGACCAGCGCAGCGGGCGCCAGGACTGCGATCGCCTCCTTGGGTCGGTCTTCACCAACCAACGCAAGCCCATAGGCGTTCGTAGCCGCCAACGTCAACGAGTGTGTCTCGCCGAGCGTGCGCAGCGCGCGCTCGCGCGTCGTTCGAAGCAACTCGGACGCTTCGGCGACGCGCCCCTGCGACTGCAGACCGACCCCGAC
>JBDTIO010000221.1:0-35881 GCA_039936375.1 Caldimonas sp.
GTCGTCTCGCCGACGACCGTCGCCCGTTTGAGGTTCTTCAAGTCGTAGGCAAATTCCTCGGCGCCGCTGAAAGTGTGGATCGAGGTCAGGATCCAGATCGGTTTTTCCTGCCCGAATCGGGAGCCGGCAACGCTGTCCTGCGTCCAGAACTGCTCCGTGCGGTCGCCCTCGCGCCAGTAAATATCGACGACGTGCGTGCGCGCATTGAACAGGTAGCTCTCGAGCAGTACCGCAGTGGCCGGATAGCCGCCACCGTTGTGCCGCAGGTCGATGATCAGCGCGTCCGGGTGCGCAACGAGCGTCATCGCGGCAGCGAGCGTGTCGGCGGCCCAGTCGGTCTTCGCAAAGCTGCGCAAGTCGATGTAGCCAATGTTCCCAGGCAGACGCCGCTCCACGCGCTCGACGCCGTAGTTCGAGCGCTCGTCACGCGCATGTCGACGCGCCTCCTCGCCGGCATCCGGCACGGGCTCGACGGATAACGGCTCGGGGCTGTACTCGACGTGAAGGTGCCGGTCGGCGACGACCGAATGCAACCGCTTCGTCAGATTGTCGGCAAAGGCCTGCGCCCCGGTACTGTCGTCAAAAGCGTCCGGGTCGCTGCCCAGCGCCGCCTCGACCTTCGCGCCTGCCGAGGCGTCGACGTAGTGGTCGCGGATCTGGGTGATCGCACGATCGACAACGACCGCACGTGTTGCCGCATCGACCGACTGGGCGTGAGCGCCGCTGATGAGCGTGGCAAGAACAAATGGCGCAGCAAGAAGGCGCATGACAAGTAACGGCGCAGATGACCCCGGTGTTTGGCGTGAAAGTCTACGTTGACTGTGGAGTACGACTGACCGCGATTCGATCCGCCCGGAGTCGAGTCATGGCACGGCGGGTGACAAGGGCCTGTCGGTAGATTGCCGCCGCGCACCGCGCCGGGCAACCTTGACCATGGCCTCGTCTCGGTCGCCGAAGTCGCTGACACTGCAGAACCTCCGGCTCCTGCGTGGCCATCACCTTGCTCGATCTCCACCACTCCTACGCCCGCGACCTCGAAGGCTTCTCCGTGCCCTGGCGCCCGGACACGGCGCCGTCGCCCAAGTCGCTCTTCTTCAATGAGCCGCTGGCGCGCGAGCTCGGCCTCGACGTCGCCGCCTTGGCCGGCGAACCCGGCGTAGCGTTCTTTTCTGGCAACGCGCTTCCCGAAGGCGCCGAGCCCATCGCGCAGGCCTACGCCGGGCACCAGTTCGGCGGCTTCTCGCCGCAGCTCGGCGATGGCCGTGCCGTGTTGCTCGGCGAGGTGATCGATGGCACCGGCCAGCGCCGCGACATCGCCCTGAAGGGTTCGGGCCGCACGCCGTTCTCGCGCGGCGGCGACGGCAAGGCCGCCGTCGGGCCGATGCTGCGCGAGGTACTGATCGGCGAAGCCATGCACGCGCTCGGCATTCCCACCACGCGCGCCCTCGCGGTCGTGGCCACGGGGCAGCGGGTGCAGCGCGAGGTGCCGCTGCCGGGCGCGGTGCTCACGCGCGTGGCAGCCAGCCACATTCGCGTCGGCACGTTCCAGTACTTCGCCGCGCGCGGAGACGCAGCGCGCGTGCGCCAGCTCGCCGAATACACGATCGCGCGGCACGACCCCGATCTCGTCGGTGCGCCCGGCCGTTTCCTCGGCCTGCTCGAACATGTCGCCGAGCGCCAGGCCGCGCTGATCGCGCAGTGGATGAACGTCGGCTTCATTCACGGCGTGATGAACACCGACAACATGACGATCTCCGGCGAGACCATCGACTACGGGCCGTGCGCCTTCGTCGAGGCCTACGACCCGAAGGCGGTGTTCAGCTCGATCGACACGCAGGGCCGCTACGCCTTCGGCAACCAGCCGAGCATCGCCCGCTGGAACCTGGCGCGCCTGGCCGAGACGCTGTTGCCGCTGCTCGCCGACGATGAAGATCACGCCACGGCCGAGGCCCTGCGCGTGATCGACGCTTTTCCCGCGCGCTATCGCCACCACCTGCTGAGCGGCCAGCGCGTGAAGCTCGGGCTGCATGCCGCCGCGGCCTCTTCCAACGACGCCGCCGACGCTTCGCTCGCCGACGATTGGCTCACTCTTCTGCAGGCCGGCCGCGTCGATTTCACGCTCGCCTGGCGGCGCCTGGCCGACGCCGCGGCCGGCGACGAGGCGCCCCTGCGGGCCCTCTTCGCCGACGCGAGCGCGCCCGACGCCTGGCTGCTGCGCTGGCGCGAGCGCTGGGCGCGCGACGACGCAGGCGCCTCGTCACTGAGCGGTGCCGCCGCGGGCGCTGCGCGCGCCGAGCGGATGCGCCACGTCAACCCCTGGCTGATCCCGCGCAACCATCGCGTCGAGGAAGCGCTGACCGCGGCCTCCGACGACGAAGACCTCGGCCCCTTCGACCTCCTGCTCGCCGCGCTGCGCCAGCCGTACGACGAGACCGCCGGCAACGCCCGCTACGCCGAGCCGGCGCTGGCCGAGGTCACCGCCTGCTACAAGACCTTCTGCGGCACTTGATGGGGTCTGGTCAGTCGAGCCCGGCTTGCTGCTTGGCCCGCATCCGCGCGTTGACGTAGGCGCCCTGCGGCACGTGCAGCAGGTCGGCGACGCGCCAGAGTACGTGCCGCTCGTCGGCGCTGAGTTGCCCGTCGGCATAGGCGACGCGCCACATCTGCTCGACCATGCGCACCTTCTGCGCCATGTCGAAGCGTTCGTCGATGCGCGACGTGAACGGGAGCAGGTCGGTGGCGTGCGCGGCGGTGGTGTCGGCCAGCTCGGCCAGGCGATCGGCCTCGTCGGCCGACAGCGAGAACTGCTGGCGCAGCGCGTCGCGAACCGCCTGGCGCTCGGCCGGGTGGAAGCTGGCGTCGGCGCGCATCACCTCGACGAGCATGACGGCGGCAGCGAGCTGCAGGGCGCGGTCGGCGGCCTGCGGGTCGGCATCCGGCGAGGGCGCGGCGAGGCTGTCGAAGAGGTCACGAAGGGAACGAAACATGGCCCGAATGTTGGCACGACGATGCGAGTCAGGGGGCCGAAGGCCCATCGGGGGTGGCCGCCGGGGCGGCCCGGCTTTCATAACGCTTCAGCCCGGATTCATACCGGCAAAGGACTGAAGCGGGGTGCCCGGGCGACAGTACAGCCATCGACAACGCACTGCCCACCGACCCCCAGGAGCCCACCATGAACACCCCCCTGAACTTCCGCTTTGCCGCCGCCCTTGCTTCCATCGCGATCACCTTCTCGCTGCTGTCCGGCCTGGCCGGCATGGCCAAGCCGCAAGCCTCGAATGTGCTGCTGGCACAAGCGGCCACCAGCGTGACGATCCGCTGAGCCGGCATCTGTCGTCTACCCGGCTGCCCGTCGGTCGGGCATGACGAACAATCCGGCCTACTGGTCCGGCCGGTCCGGCCGGGAACAGGATCGACGAGCATGAGCACGAACGAATGCCGATAAGCCCTCGACGGCGCACGCAGACGCCTGCCCCGGACGCTCCGTCCGGCGGAGGCGCGCTCGCGCACGAGGCTCGGATCAGTAACGCGCTGATCGCCGAGGTCGCCGAGCGTTGCCGGGCGAGCCGCGTGCTTCTGGTGCTCTTCGAGGCCGACGCCGGCATGCGCGTCGCCGGCAGTCGCCTGCCGCGGCGCGAGCGAGCCGCCGACCTGCTGCAGGCCATCGCGCCGTGGCTGGCCGAGGCGCGCCGCACCGGCAGGGCGCGGTTGCGGCACGGCCCTCGCGACGCCACGCCGCCGCAGCAGCGCAGCTGCGTCGTCGCGCCGCTCGTGGCCGGCGACGAGTGGCTGGGTTTTCTCTACGCAGACATCGACGGCCGGCGCGGACGCTTCGATGCTGCCGATCGCGATCGACTCTCGGCGCAGGCGCGCGATGCGGCGCTGGTCCTTTCGGCCGGGCGCGTCGCCAGTGCGTTGTCGCGCCAGCTCGCGCAGCGCGATGCGGAGCTCGCCGTCATCAACAGCATCCAGTCCGGGCTTGCCGCGCAGCTCGATCTGCAGGCCGTGATCGACCTGGTGGGCCACAAGTTGATCGAGGTTTTCGCCGCCGACGCCTTGCGCATCGACCTGCGCGATCGCGATCGCGACCTCATCAGCTACCCGTTCGTCTTCGATCACGGTGAGCGCTTTCACCCGCCGCCGCGATCGCATGCGCTGACGGCGGGCGTCAGCGGCTATGTCATGCGCTCCCGCCGGACGCTGGTCACGCACAGCAACGACGAGTTCAAGGCCTTCTGCGCCGATCACGGCATTGCCAACGTCGAGCTCGGCGGGACGACCGTCGACCACTCGTTCGTCTATGCGCCGCTGCTGATCGACGAACAGGCGATCGGTACGATCGTCATCGGCAAGCAGCCGCCGCACGCCTTCGGCGATAGCGACGTGCGGCTTGTGACGACGGTGGCCGCCAGCCTCAGCCTGGCGCTGCAGAACGCGCAGAGCTTCGCCGCCGAGCGGCAGCGCGCCGCCGAGCTGGCGATCATCAATGCGGTGCAGCAGGCGCTGGCCGGCGAGCTGTCGATGCAAGGCGTGTACGACGCGGTCGGAGACAAGCTGCGCGAGGTGTTCCATTCACAAGACGTCGGCATCCGCATCCACGACGCCCAGGCCGACCAGATTCACTTTGTGTACCAGGCCCTCCAGGGCCTGAGCGAACGTCTGTCCCCCGAGGCACCGAGCGGCATGGGCCTGCACGTGCTGCGCACGGGGCGGACGCTGCTCGTCAACGAGAACCTGGCGGCGGTGGCCGAACGGCTCGCGAGTCAGTCGCTGGCCGCCGACGGGCAAATGCCAAAGGCGATGCTCATGGTGCCGCTGCGCGTCGGCGAGCAGGTGCGAGGCATGCTGGCTCTGGCTGATGTCGAGCGCGAGAACGCGTACAGCGATTCCGACGTCCGCCTGCTCGAGACACTTGCCGCGAGCATGAGCGTGGCGCTCGAAAACGCTCGCCTGTTCGACGAGACCCAGCGGCTGCTCAAGGAAACCGAGCAGCGCAACGCCGAGCTCGCCGTGATCGCCAGCATTCAGCAAGGCCTGGCCTCGAAACTCGATCTGCAGGCCGTGATCGACCTCGTCGGCACCAAGCTGATCGAGGTGTTCTCCGCCGACTCCTTGCGCATCGATTTGTTCGACCCGGCGCGCGACGTGATCACGATCCCGTTCTACTTCGAGCACGGCGAGCGCTTCTACCCGTCCGATATGCCGGACGCGATGGGCAAGAGCGTGTCGGGCCACGTCATGCGCACCGGGCTGGCGGTCGTCTTCGGCACCGAGCAGGAGCTGGCCGACTTCCGGGATCACATCGGCATCGCGCCGCTGCAGATCGGCGGCGATCGGGTCGACCAGTCGATCGCTTACGTGCCCATGCTCATCGATGCCGAGCCGATCGGCACCATCGTCATCGCCAAGGGCGCACCGCATGCGTTCAGCGAGCGCGACATCGACCTCATAAAGACGGTGGCAGCAAGCTCGAGCCTGGCGCTGCAGAACGCACGCAGCTTCGAGGCCGAGCGGCAGCGCAACGCCGAGCTCGCCGTGATCAACAGCATCCAGCAGGGACTGGTGGCGCAGCTTGACCTGAACATGATCATCGATCTGGTCGGCGACAAGTTGCGCGAGGTGTTCTCCACCGGCAGCCTGGGCATCGGCTGGTTCGACGACAAGAGCTTCACCGTGACGCCGGTGTACCTCTACGAGCACGGAAAGCGTCTGACCGACGTGGCGCCCTTTTCGTTGCAGCGCAGCGAGCGCAACCTGCGCGTCGTCGAAGACCGTGTCGCAGTCGCGTCGACGATTCATGCGGACGTTTCCGGTGCGGTGCCCGGCACAAGCCTGCCGAAGTCCGATCTGCGCGCCCCGGTCGTTGCCGCAGGTCGGGTCATCGCGATCGTCAACCTCGACGACTTCGAGCGCGAGAACGCCTTCGGCGACGACGACGTGCGCCTGATCACGACGGTCTGCACCGCTATGGGTATGGCGCTGCAGAGCGCGCAGCTGTTCGACGAGACCCAGCGCCTCTTGAAGGAGACCGAGCAACGCAACGCCGAGCTGGCGGTGATCGGCAGCATCCAGCAGGGCATGGCGGCGGAGCTCGACTTCCAGGCCATCGTCGATCTCGTCGGCGACAAGCTCCGCGAGGTGCTCGCCACCGGCGACCTGAGCATCGGCTGGTGGGACGTCGCGGCCAATCGGGTGCAGATGCTCTATGGCTACGAACACGGACTGCGCCTGGACGAGGTGACCGTGCCGATCAGGGCCGGCGGCGCGACCGACCGCGTCCTCAACCGGCGCGAGGTTCTCATCGCCGGAACGCGGGAAGAGCAGCGCCTGGTCGGCTTCCAGTTGATCGAAGGCACCGATCAGAGCCGCTCCGTCATCGGCGTGCCGATCATCGGCAGCGATCGGGTGCTCGGCGTTTTCGTCGTCGAGAACCATGACCTCGATCACGCCTTCGGTGCGGCCGAGGAGCGGCTTTTGACGACCGTCGCCGCGAGCATGGGCGTGGCCCTCGAGAACGCGCGCCTGTTCGACG
This sequence comes from Caldimonas sp., assembly GCA_039936375.1. Lineage (GTDB taxonomy): Bacteria > Pseudomonadota > Gammaproteobacteria > Burkholderiales > Burkholderiaceae_C > Schlegelella_A. The sequence continues at coordinate 6,533 of JBDTIO010000221.1, forward strand.
AGACGCAGCGGCGCGCCGCCGAGCTCGACACCGTCAACACGGTTTCGCAGCAAGTGTCCGGCCAGCTCGAGCTGGCGGCGCTGATCGAGCTCGTCGGCGAGCAGGCACGAAGCGTTTTCGAGGCCGACCTGGCCTACGTCGCGCTGCTCGACCGCGCCACCGGCACGATCGCCTTTCCCTACCAGTACGGCGAGACGAGCCAGACCCTGCGTTTCGGCGAAGGGCTGACGAGCAAGATCATCGAAAGCGGCGAGGCGCTGATCCTCAACTCCGATGTCGGCCAGCGCAGCGAGGAGCTTGGCGCAAGACTGATCGGCAAGGAGGCGCTGTCGTACCTTGGCGTGCCGATTTTCGTCGCCGGCCGCTGCGAAGGCGTGATCAGCGTGCAGAGCACCAAGCGCGAGGGCGTCTACGAGGCTGGCGACCAGCGGCTGCTCGAGACGATCGCCGCCAACGTCGGCGTGGCGCTGCGCAACGCCCTGCTGTTCAACGAGACGCAGGAAGCGCTGGAACGGCAAACGGCGACGAGCGAGATCCTGCGCGTGATCAGCGAGTCGCCGACCGACGTGCAACCTGTGCTCGAAGCGGTGGCGCAGCGCGCCGGCATGCTGTGCCGCGCCGATGGCGCCCGTGTCTGGTTGGTCCGCGATGGCCTCCTGCACGCGATGACGAGCTACGGGCCGCGCTACACCGCATCGCGAGGCGACGTCCTGGCGCTGAGTCGAGCCTCGATGGCCGGCAGGGCGGCGCTGGAAAAGCACTGCATCAACGTCGAGGATGTGCTGCCTCTGATCGATACCGAGTACCCCGAGATCCGCGAGCTGCAGCTCCGGGTCGGCTTTCGCAGCGCGCTGAACGTGCCGCTGCTGCGCGAGGGCGAGGTGATCGGCGTCATCTCGCTGTTTCGCGCCGAGGTGCGCGCCTTCGTCGAATCCGAAGTCGCACTGGTCCAGACCTTTGCGGCGCAGGCAGTGATCGCGATAGAGAACGTGCGGCTGTTCAACGAAACGACCGAGGCGCTTGCCAGCCAGTCGGCAAGTGCAGACATCCTGCGTGTGATCAGTCAGTCCCCCACCGAAGTGCAACCGGTCTTCGATGCCATCGTCTGCGCAGCCAGCCGGTTGATTGCCTGCGAGGCTGTCGGCCTGATCCGCAACGACGCCACCCACTTCTATCCCGTCGCCAATGCGTCAGGCGGGATGCTGGAGGCCGTACACGGGCCGGCCCGAATGGCCATTGCCCCGCACACAAGCCTGCCGGCAGACGTGATTCTCAGCAGGCAGACGCTTCACTTGCCGGACTGGTCGGTGGCCGAGTTGCCCGCGATGGTGCGCACGATTCCGCGGCTGGCCCACGTCAAATCATCGGTACACGTGCCGCTGCTGCGCGAGGGCCAATGCCTGGGTGTGCTGGTCATGGTGCGCACCGAGGTCGGCGGCTTCAACGGCAAGGAACTTGCGCTCGCACAGGCCTTTGCCGACCAGGCGGTGATCGCGATCGAAAACGTGCGGCTCTTCAACGACGCGCAAGAGGCGCGCGCTGCCGCCGAGACTGCCAACGAAGCCAAGAGCGCTTTCCTCGCGACCATGAGCCACGAGATCCGCACGCCGATGAACGCCGTGATCGGCATGAGCGGCCTGCTCCTCGATACGCCGCTGAGCGAAGAGCAGCGCGACTATGCCGGCACGATCCGAGACAGCGGTGACGCTCTCCTGACGATCATCAACGACATTCTCGATTTCTCGAAGATCGAGGCGGGCCGGATGGATATCGAGGCGCAGCCGTTCGATCTGCGCGATTGCGTCGAGTCGGCGCTCGACCTGATCGGCGCGCGCGCCGCCGAAAAGCACCTCGACACCGCCTATCTGTTCGAAGGCGACGTGCCGGCGGCGCTGAACGGCGACGTGACGCGCCTGCGCCAGGTGCTGCTCAACCTGCTCTCCAACGCGGTCAAGTTCACCGAGCGTGGCGAGGTCGTGCTCAGCGTCAGCGCCGGGGAGGCCGACGGCCGCGCCGAGCTCACGTTCGCGGTGCGCGACACCGGCATCGGCCTGTCGGACGAAGGCAGGCAGCGCCTCTTCCAGTCGTTCTCGCAGGCCGACTCGTCGACGACGCGCCGCTACGGTGGCACGGGGCTCGGCCTGGCCATCAGCAAGAAGCTCGCCGAGCTGATGGGCGGCTCGATGTGGGTCGAGAGCGACGGCCCGGGCCGCGGCTCGACCTTCTTCTTCACGATCGAGGCGCCGCTCGCCGAATCGCCGCAGGCGAATCGGCGCGAGCTGCTCGGCCGGCAGCCGGCGCTCGCCGGCAAGCGCGTGCTCGTCGTCGACGACAACGCCACCAATCGCAAGGTACTTGCTTTGCAGACCGCCAAGTGGGGCATGCTGCCGCGCGAAACCGAATCGCCCGCCGAAGCCTTGCGCTGGCTGCATGGCGGCGACACCTTCGATCTCGCCATCCTCGACATGCACATGCCGGAGATGGACGGCCTCTCGCTGGCCCGCGAGCTGCATCGCTTCGCACCGGTGCTGCCGCTGGTGCTGTTCAGCTCGCTCGGCCGGCGCGAAGCCGGCGACACCGAAGGCATGTTCAACGCCTACCTGAGCAAGCCGCTGCGTCAGTCGCAGCTGTTCGACACGCTGGCCAACCTGCTCGCCGACGATCACGAGCAGCGGGCCCTGCCGGCCGGGCCGAAGTCGGCGATGGATGCCGGCATGGCGGCGCGCCACCCGCTGCGCATCCTCGTCGCCGAAGACAATGTCGTGAACCAGAAGCTGGCGATGCGCCTGCTGCAGCAGATGGGCTACCGCGCCGACCTCGCGAGCAACGGTGCCGAAGCGATCGAGAGCGTCGAGCGGCAGCGCTACGACGTGATCCTGATGGACGTGCAGATGCCCGAGATGGACGGCCTCGAGGCGACGCGCCGCATCGTCGCGCGCTGGTCCGAGGACAAGCGCCCGCGCATCGTCGCCATGACGGCCAACGCGATGCAAGGCGACCGCGAGGCGTGCCTGGCCGCCGGCATGGACGACTACGTCACCAAGCCGATCCGCGTCGAGGCGTTGACGAGCGCACTGCAGGCCGTCACACCGCGCACCGAGAAGGCGCCGCCATGACCGGCTCAGGCAGCCAGCAACTCGCATCGCGCGATGCGAGCCAGGGTGTCGCGCCTGACGTCTCCGTGCCGACGAACGCCGTTCGGCCATCTGTCGCACACGAATCGGCCGAATCGACGCAACGCTGGCGCGCACTCCTGCTCGCGGTCGCTTGCTGCTGCGCCGTACTGATGGCCTGGGCGCTGCCTCGCCTGCCTCTGGCCTACGAGCCCGGGCTCGCAGGCGTGCTCGGCGTGACGTACGGCGACGGCGAAGCCGGACGGCGCTACCCGATCAAGGAGCTGAGCGCGACGTCGCCTCTGCTGCAAGCGGGCGCCCGCGTCGGCGACCGGATCGTGCTTGACGAGCCGAGCGACAAATGGCGCTTCTACGCGGTCGGCGAGCCGGTCGGCCTGACGCTGTTCCGGGGCGACACGGCGCAGCACCTGCAAGTGCGTGCGGTTGCGGAGCCGAAGAAAGCCGCGAGTGCGGGGCAGCGCGAGCTCGTCGTACTACTCGGCTTCGCCAGCCAGCTGGCCGCTCTGGCGATCGGTGCCCTGATCGCCTGGCGCCAAGCGGCGAGCGCGCCATTTCGCGGGCTCGCCATCGCATCGCTTGGCAGCAGCATCATCGGGCTCTACACCTACTGGCCCGGTGGCTTCTTCAACAGCCGCGTGGCCCCCTTTCTCAACGCCGCCGACTTCTTCGCCGTCTATGCCGGCTTCGTCTACTTCTGCATCGGCTACCCGACGCAGGATCCCCCGAGCCGGGCTCACGGCGTGCGTCGCGTGTTTCATGTCTATCTGGCGATCTCGGCTCTCTACTGGGCGGCATTCCCGTTCCTGATCCTCGGCGTGCTGCCGCCGTCGCTGCGAGCCGCGATAACCGTCCTGCCGATCTACGACCTGCTCGCCGTCGTCGCCGTGCTGATCGGCTTGCCGGCGCTCGCCTGGTCTTGGAGCCGCGCCAGCGGCATCACGCGCGAACGCCTCGCGTGGTTGGGCGTGTGCATCGGTGTCACGGTCGTGCTGAATTCGTTGCCCGATGTCTTCATGGCGTGGCTGCAAGCACGGGGCTACTCGGACGCTTGGGGCGTCTTGTCGCGCGTCGCCATCTTCGCGGCCACGGCCGGTATCGGCTGGGTGCTGCTGCGCTACCGGCTGATCGGCGTCGGCTTCGCGCTCAACCGCCTGAGCGTCTACATCGTGCTCGCAGCGATGTGCGTGGCCGCCGCGCTGGCGGCGCAAGCGGCGATGGCGCCTTGGCTCGATGCCACCCGCACCAGCCAGGCGGTTGCGAGCGGACTCGTCATCGGCGCCGTACTGCTGGCGCTGTTCGCACCGCTGCGCATCGTCTCTGAACGCGTCGTGCAACGCCTTCTCTATCCGCGCTGGCGCGCCACGGAAGAGGCGTTGCGGCAGTCGATCGAAGCTGCCGCACAGGTGCGCGGCAGCGATGCGCTGCTGGCGCACTACCGAGCCGCGCTTGCGGCTTACACGAACGGTGCCGCCAGCGCGTTCTACGACTGCCGCGACGGCGCGTGTCGCCGCGTCGCCGGCGAGCTGGATGCGCCGCCGCAGGAGCTCACGCTCGACAGCGCCGACGCCGCGCGCGTGCGGAGCGGGCGCGTGCCGCGCGGCTGGCGGGCGTGGACCGGCGACCACGCGATGATGTTTCCGGTCACCCATCGCGACCGCCTGACGGCGCTTCTGCTGATGGGTGGCCGTCCCGATGGCCATCAGTACCGGCCCGACGAAATGCGGGCTGTCGCCGACGCGGTGGGCAAGCTCGACGACGACCTGCAAGCCGACGCGCAGCGCGCGAATCGCCAGCTACTCGAAGACAAGATGGCGGCAGAGCAGCGGGCACGCGAGCTGGCCGAGTCGGCCAGCGATGCGAAGAGCGCGTTCCTGGCGACGATGAGCCACGAGATCCGTACGCCGATGAACGGCGTGATCGGCATGAGCGGCTTGCTCCTCGACTCGCCGTTGAACGATGACCAGCGCGAGGTCGCCACGACGATCCGGGACAGCGGCGAATCGCTCCTGACGATCATCAACGACATTCTCGACTTGTCCAAGATCGAGGCAGACAGGATGGACGTCGAGGCGCACCCGTTCGAGCTTCGGGAATGTGTCGAATCGGCGCTCGGCCTGATTCGGTCGCGCGCTGACGAGAAAGGCGTCGAGCTCTCTGCGACGATCGCCGACAACGTGCCCATCGCTGTCTCGGGCGATGTGACGCGGCTGCGGCAGGTGCTGTTGAACCTGCTGTCGAACGCCGTGAAGTTCACCGACGGGGGCTCGGTCGCGCTGCGCGTCGAACGCGGCGCTGGCGACGAGCTTCGCTTCGCCGTGCGCGACAGCGGCATCGGCCTCAGCGAAGCCGGCATCGCCAAGCTGTTCCAGCGCTTCGGTCAGGCCGAGTCGAGCACGACGCGGCGGTACGGCGGCACGGGGCTTGGCCTCGCCATCAGCAAGAAGCTCGCGGAGCTGATGGGCGGCACGATGACGGTCGAGAGCGACGGCATCGGTCACGGCTCCACCTTCCGCTTCAGCATTCGGGCGCCGGCTGCGACGATGCCGGTGTCGCGAGACGTGTCGACGAAGGCCGCGATCGACCTCGCGATGGCCGAGCGCCATCCGCTGCGCATCCTGCTGGCCGAAGACAACGTCGTGAACCAGAAGCTGGCGATGCGATTGCTGGCACAGATGGGTTATCGCGCCGACCTCGCGCGCAACGGCGTCGAAGTCGTTGCTTCCGTTGAGCGGCAGCCCTACGACGTCGTGCTTATGGACGTGCAGATGCCCGAGATGGACGGCCTCGAAGCAACGCGGTCGATCGCGGCACGGTGGCCACCGAGCGAACGCCCGCGCATCGTCGCGATGACCGCCAATGCCATGCAGGGCGACCGCGAGCAGTGCTTGGCCGCAGGGATGGACGACTACGTCACCAAGCCGATCCGCGTCGATCAGTTGTTAAGTGCCTTGCTGGCCGCGGTACGTCGCACCGAGGTTGGGTCGTGACGACCCACTCAGGCATCCAGCAAGTCGCAACGCGCGATACGGGCCAACCTGTCCCCGATGGTCTCTCGTGCCATCGCGGTGTCGTCGTTGCGTGGCCGCGCAGCGAGAATGTCCTTCAGTGATAGTCGACGATTTCGACGTCGTGGGCGTGGTCAAGCGTGAATATGAATGAGACATCGCCGATCCGATCCGCAACGACAAGCTGATCGAATCGCTTGCCCGCGTGACCGCCCGCCCCGAACTCCAGGACCGATGACCATGACCGACGCCGTGATCGACCCGCACACCTTCGACGAGCTGCAGGCCAACGCCGGTGCCGACTTCGTCGCCGAGCTCGTGGACACCTTCGCCGAAGAGGCGCCGCAGCTGCTGGCCGAGATGCGCGGCGCGCTCGCCGCCGGCTCGGCCGAACGCTTTCGGCGCGCCGCGCATTCGCTCAAGAGCAACAGCAGCACCTTCGGAGCAGAGCGGCTGGCGGCGATGGCGCGCGGCCTCGAGCTCGGCGGTCTGCCCGTCGACGCGAGCGGTGTCGATGCCGTGGCCCGGGAATGTGAGACGACTCTCGCGACCTTGCAGGCGCTGGCCCGGCCATGAGCGCGCAGGGTCGCATCGCACGAAGGGGGTTGCGATGAGCGCGAGCGAGCCCGTGTCCCCCGGTGTCCGGTTCGGCCGCTTCGAGATCCTGACAGCGGAGCGTCGGCTCCACGTCGATGGAAAGCCGGTCGCGCTCGGCAGCCGCGCCTTCGATCTGCTGGCGGCCCTGGTGGCGCGGCGCGATCGCGTCGTCTCCAAGGATGAGCTCATGGAGGTCGTGTGGCCGGGCCTCGTCGTCGAGGACAACAACCTGCAGGTGCAGATCTCGGCCCTGCGCAAGGTGCTGGGAACGCAGTCGATCGCCACGGTGGCGGGGCGCGGCTACCAGTTCACTGTCGCGGCGCCCATGGCGAATGTGCCGGCGGCGCTCCTCGTGAGCGAAGCGCGCGCGGTACGCCGGCCCATGCCCACGGGCACGACCATGACGCGACCGTCGCGACTGCTCGTGGCCGACGACAACAAGGTCAACCGCCTGCTGCTCTGCCGCTCGCTCGAACTCATGGGGCACGACGTGGCGAGCGCCGACAACGGCCGCACCGCGCTCGAGAAATTGCGCGGCGAGCACTTCGACCTGCTGCTGCTCGATCTCGAGATGCCGGAGATCGATGGCTTCGGCTTGCTCGAGCAGCGCGCGGGCGATGCCACGTTGCGCGACGTGCCGGTGATCGTGACCAGCTCGCTCGAGGGCGCGGCGCCCGTCGCGCGCTGTATCGAGCTGGGCGCAGACGACTATCTGCACAAGCCCGTGAACCCGGTGCTTCTGCAGGCTCGCGTCGACTCCAGCCTGGAGCGCAAGCGTCTGCGTGACCACGAGCGCGAATTGCTGGCCCGCCTGTCGCTCGGCGCGGCGGATACGCCGCAAGGGCCCGGCGCAGCGGCAGACGGCCACCGTGTCCAAGCGACGCTGCTGGTGGCGCAGCTGTCGGGCGCCGAGGCGCTGATGGCGGCGCTGTCGCCGGCAGACGCAATGGAGCTCCTGAGCAACTGGACGACGCTGATGCTCGACGCGATCGAGGGACACGGCGGCCGCGTGACTCAGCTGACCGGCGCCACCCTGGTTGCCGTGTTCGGCACCGGAGCATCGGCGAACGATGGCGCCGATGCGCCAGCGTCGGCCGCGCAGGCCGCGCTCGAGATGGTCCAGCTGGCCGCGATGTTCAACGCCGAGCGATCGGCATCGGGCAAGGAGGCCGTCGTCGCCGGCATCGGCATCGCCAGCGGCGAGGTGCTCGCCGGCAACGCCGGCACGCCGCGCCGCGCCGCCTACGTGTGCATTGGCGCCGCCGCGCAGCGCGCGGCGCAGCTCGCGGCGCTCGTGCCAAGACAGGGTGGCCCGATACTGGTCGACGCTGCGACCCATGCGGCACTGGCCGGCCGCGTGGCGGCCGACGCCGTCCCGGCGACGCTGCTCGCGGGCAGCTCGAAAGCGGCGCCGGCATACGCCTTGAAGGCGGCCTGATCGGCCACCGGCATCGGCCTACTTGCTCTCGCTGACGACATCGTTAGACGCGACCGCCAGCGCCGTCGGCGCGAGCGGCAGATTTTCGATGCGCTGGTTCTTCGCCATCAGGACGCTGCGCTGCGGCTCGGCGATGGAGACCACGGCGCTGAGCAGCAGAAAGGTGATGGCGGCGGCGGTGGCGGCGGAAATCAGGCGGGCGGTAAGGGTCAGGCGGTTCATGGTGGGCTCCGTTCGGGGTGAGGCGTTGTCGATGGATGGACTGTCGCCCGGCAACCCCTTAAGAGTCCTTTGCCGCGATGAATTCGGCCTGAAGCGTTGTGAAACGCAGCGATCGCTGCGACGTAACATTCGGTTCACCGCTCGCGCAAGCGTTTCACCGGCGCCGCATTCCGTGTCGACCCAAGCCCTCATCCTCGAACGTTTCCCTTCGCTCAGCCCGACGCTGCAGATGGAAAGTCAGCTCGACGAGGGGGTCGACAAGCTCGCCGGCGCCATCGACACGGCGCTGTGCGACGCGCTCGCGAAGCAGGCCGCGTGAGCGACGCGTGAGCTCCGACCGCCTGCCGCCGATTGCGGCGCCGCAATGGAGCGACGCGCAGCGGCGCGGCGCCGAGGAGATCATCGGCGGGCCGCGCGGTGCGCTGGTGGCCCCCTTCGTGCCGTTGCTGCGCAGCCCCGAGCTGATGACGCACGCGCAGCGCATGGGCGAGTACCTGCGCTATCGCAGCGCCATCGGCCAGCGGCTGTCGGAGCTGGCGATCCTGGTGACGGCTCGGCACTGGTCGCAACCGGTCGAGTGGGCGATGCACGCGCCGATCGCGCTGCGCGAAGGCATTGCCGCGAGCATCGTCGACGCCATCGCGAACGGGCAGCGGCCCACGGCGATGAGCGCCGACGAAGCCGCCGTCCACGACTTCTGCGTCGAGCTCCATCGCGACAAGACGGTGAGCGACGCGACCTGGGCGGACGCAGTGGCGCGCTTCGGCGAGACCGGCGTCGTCGACCTCATCGGCATCAACGGCTACTACGCGTTGCTCTCGATGGTGATGAACGCGGCGCGAACGCCGGCACCGGCTTCGACGGTCGCGGCGCTGCCGCGGCTGTAGGAGCAGCGGCGGCCCGACGCTCAGCCCAGGATCGCGTCGTACTTGCCTGGCCAGAAAGAAGGCTCGGGCACATCGCCGAATCCGGCGGCGGCGTTGTCGGCCATGTGCTCGCGCCGCCGCGTGCCCGGGATCGCGCAGGTCACTGCCGGCTGGCTGAGCACGAACTTGAGGAGCACCTGCGGCCAGCTCGTGCAGCCGATCTCGGGGGCCCACGCCGGCAGCCGCTTGGCCAGCACGGTGCGCAACAACCCGCCGCCGCCGAACGGCAGGTTCACGATCACCGCTACGCCGCGATCGGCGGCGAGCGGCAGCAACCGCCGCTCCGCCTCGCGGCCGTCGAGCGCATAGTTGATCTGCAGGAAGTCGAGCGGCTCGCTGCGCAGCACGGACTCGACCTGCGCGTAAGCCGACGCGCGGTAGTGCGTGATGCCGAGATAGCGGATGCGCCGCTCCTCCTTCCAGCGCCTGAGCGTGGCCAGCTGGGTGCGCCAATCGACGAGGTTGTGGATCTGCATGAGATCGACCCGGTCGGTGCGCAACAGGCGCAGCGACGCTTCCATCTGGCGCACGCCTTCGGCGCGGCCGGTGGTCCATACCTTGGTGGCGAGGAAGGCCTCGTCTCGGCGGCCGCTCGCGGCCAGCAGCTCTCCGGTCGTCGCCTCGGCGCGGCCGTACATCGGCGAGCTGTCGAGCACCTTGCCGCCGGCGTCGAACAAGGCCTCGACGACGCCGGGCAACAGTGCGTAGCCGGGCGAGCCGGGCACCTGGTCGAAACCGACGTAGGTGCCGCAGCCGATGACCGACAGCGCCTCGCCGGTGGCGGGAATGGGACGAGTGTTCATGGGGCGGCGTGGGGTGGAGGGGGCGGCGAGGGCGCGGTTTGACAGCGCCGCCGCCGGCAGCGCGGCGGCGTGCAGCAGGTGGCGGCGGACCGGATCGAACGCGCGATGATTCATCCGTCAACCATCCTGACCATGCCAACATCTTGGCGCAATCTTCCCGACCCTTCCATGAGCCTGCAATCCGTTCGCATCTTTCTCGCCGAGCACGCCCCCGATGTGGAGATCCTCGTCGCGCCGACCAGCACTGCGACCGTCGCGCTCGCCGCCGAAGCGCATGGCGTTGCGCCGGGGCAGATCGCCAAGACGCTGTCGCTGCGCCTGGGCGCAGAAGTCATCCTGCTCGTGATGCGCGGCGACGCGCGTCTCGACAACCGCAAGTACAAGGACCGCTTCGGGGCCAAGGCCAAGATGCTCGATGCGGCAGAGGTGGAAGAGGCCACCGGCCATCCGGTCGGCGGTGTCTGTCCGTTCGGTCTCGTGCGCCCGCTTCGCATCTATGCCGACGTGTCGCTACGCGCCTTCGACATCGTCGTGCCGGCGGCCGGCGACACGCATGCGGCGCTGCGCATCGCGCCGGAGCGGTTGGCGCAACTCGCCGAGGCCGAGTGGGTCGATGTCGCCCAAGCCTGACTGGCCGACAGCGCCTCTCTTCATCGCCCTGTGGCCCGACACCGCCATGCGGGCGCGGCTTGCCGCCTTTCGCGGTGCGTGGCGCTGGCCGCCCAACGCCCGACCCGCCGGGCGCAGTGCTCCTCGAGCTCGAGCGGGTCTGCGCTGCTAGAGTTCCGCGCGATAAACAGAGGAGGATCAGTACATGCAGAAACGTCAATTCCTGAGCGCCGCGATGATGAGCGCGATGACCGGCATGGGCGCGCTGCCTTCGTCGGCGGCGGCGCAGAACGGCGCCAGGAACGCACGCGGGCCGACGCTGCTCACGGTGAGCGGGCAGATCGGCGCCGGCAACCGCGGCCCGTTCGATTCGCTGCTCGACGTGTTGATGGCCAAGCAGAAGCTCTCGTTCACGAAGGCGCAGACCTTCGACTTCGCCGCCATCACCGCGCTGCCCTCCATCACCATCAAGCCGACGCTCGAATACGACAGCAAGCCGCACACGCTCAGCGGGCCCCTGCTGACGGACGTGATGAAGGCCTGCGGCGTCAAGATCACTGCCAAGACGGCGTTCTTCCTGCGCGCCATCGACGGCTACGCGGCACACATCTCGGCCAGCGAGGCCGGCGAACGCCGTTTCATCGTTGCGACGCATCTCGACGGTCACCCCATGGCCCTCGGTGGCCTGGGCCCGCTCTGGGCACTCTACGAGCCCGATCGATTTCCCGACATGGCGGCCAAGCCATTGCCCGATCGATTCGGCTCATGCCCTTGGGCCACGTACCACATCGAGGTCAAGGAAGAAGCCTGAGTGTCGCGGCCGGGTGGATGGCGCCCACCGACTAGATCGTGTCGTAGGTCCCGAACAGCTGGAGGTCGGACAAGGCTTCGACCGTGATCAACGACCCATAGATGTCTACCGAACGCCCGTTGGGCAGATCAAACGATTCATTGACGGTCCACCACCAGACTGACCGTGCACTTCGTATGGTCATGATGCTCGGGCCTGCCAACTCCGAGCCGTGTCCGTCGTTGGTGATGCGGTACAGCCGGTTCGGCACCGAATTGGCAATGACCTGAGTCCAACCCGAGCTGTCAGTGCCGCCGCTGTTGAGTAGGTGGATCTTTCCTGGCTCCATGGCGCGGTCCTCGGGTCTCTGTTGAAGAGCCATCGATCCTAAACACTCCTCGACGCCAAGTCCGGATTTGTCAATCTGTTCCACTGGGCGCTGCGCCGACCGGCGGAGAGCCTGGGAGCGCCGAGAGCGCAATAAGATGTCTGTCGTGAGCAGCCCATGAGCCGTACCCGAGCCATCAACGAGGTGCTGGCGTCGTTCGACGACGGTCGCTTTCTCGCCACGCTCGCGCGCCGGGTGGGCTTTCGCACGGAAAGCCAGGACCCGGCGAGCGGACCAATACTGCGCTCTTACTTGAGCGACGAGATCGCGACCAGCCTGGCCGCGCTCGGCTTCACGAGTTGCATCGTCGACAACCCGGCTTCGGAGCGGAGCGCGTTCCTGCTCGCCGAGCGGATCGAGCCGGGTGCCGCCTTCACGCTGTTGACCTACGGCCATGGCGACGTCGTGCGCGGCTACGACGCGCAGTGGGCCGCGGGCCGCAGCCCCTGGACCATCAGCGTCGAAGGCAACCGCTGGTACGGCCGCGGCACGGCCGACAACAAGGGCCAGCACACGATCAACTTCGCGGCGCTCGAGCAGGTGCTCGGTGCGCGCGCTGGGCGCCTGGGCTACAACGTCAAGGTCATCCTCGAGACGGGCGAGGAAACCGGCTCGCCCGGGCTCGGCGCGATGTGCGCACGGCATCGCGACGCGCTCGCCGCCGACGTGTTCCTCGCTTCCGACGGGCCGCGCGTGAGTGCCTCACGGCCGACGATGTTCCTCGGCTCGCGCGGCGTCTGCAATTTCGACCTGCACGTGAAGCTGCGCGAAGGCGGCCACCACTCGGGCAACTGGGGCGGCCTCTTGCGCAACCCCGGCGTTCGCCTCGCGCACGCCATCGCGAGCTTGATCGATGCGCACGGGCGCATCCTGGTGCCGGGGCTCTGCCCCGCTGCGCTTCCCGAGAGCGTGCGTGCGGCGCTGAAAGACATTCAGGTCGGCGGCGGCGCCGGCGACCCGGAGGTCGACACCGACTGGGGCGAGCCGGGGCTGAGCCCCGCCGAGCGCGTGTTCGCCTGGAACACCCTGGAGGTGCTCGCCTTCACGACCGGCAACCCGGCGATGCCGGTCAACGCCATTCCGCCGGAGGCGAGGGCCCACTGCCAGATGCGCTTCGTCGTCGGCAGCGACGCGGCGAGCCTGCTGGCGCAGATCGAGGCGCATCTCGTCGCGAGCGGCTTTGGCGATGTCGAGCTGCGCGCCAGCGGCACGCCGATGGCGGCGACGCGGCTCGACCCCGAGGACGAATGGGTGCGCTGGGGCGTGAGGTCGATCCAGCGCAGCACCGGCGCCCGCCCGGCGCTGCTACCCAACATCGGCGGCTCGCTGCCGAACGACGTGTTCGCGCAGACGCTCGGCCTGCCGACGTTGTGGGTGCCGCATTCGTACCCGGCCTGCTCGCAGCACGCGCCCAACGAGCACATCCTGGCCGACGTGACGCGCGAGGCGCTTCAGATCATGGCGGGAATGTTCTGGGACCTGGGCGAAGAAGGAGCCGGCGTCATGAGCGCGCGGGCAGGAGGCCGCTGACGGCCCGCGGCTCGACGTCGCGAGCCATCCCGCGCAGGTCTTCGGTGGTCTCGCCGCGACCGTCGGGCCGCCAGCCTGGTGGCTTGACCAGATAGCCCCAAGTCTCGCGCGCCGAGCGCGCCGAGCGCAGGTCGCGCCACAGCGCGCGCCACTGATGGAACTCGACGACGAAGAGGTTGTAGCTCGTCATCGGCTTGACCAGGCCGTAGCGGCACGGTACGTCGGCGCGCTCGGCGATGTAGGTACCGAAGAGGCGATCGAACACGATCAGCACACCACCGTAGTTGCCGTCGAGGTATTCGAGGTTGGCCGCGTGGTGCACGCGATGCGCCGAGGGCGTGTTGAGGATCCACTCGAGCGGGCCGAGGCGCGGAATCCAGGTCGCGTGGATCCAGAACTGGTAGAGCAGGTTGAGCGAAAGCAGCATCAGAACAATGCGCGGCGGCATGCCGAGCAGTGGTGCGAGCATGAAGAAGGCGAGCGTGCCGGTGAGCTTGCCCGTCCAGCCGAAACGGTAGGCCGCCGAGAGGTTGAGCTGGTTCGGCGAGTGGTGGATGGCGTGCGTGCACCAGAACCAGCGCACCCGATGTGCGGCGCGGTGGTACCCGTAGTAGCAGAGCTCGGCGCCGACGAAACAGGCGGCCCAGCCCGTCCAGTGATTCATCGGCAAGGTCCATAGGCGGTGCTGCCAGAACCAGCCCATCCCATCGACCCAGAAGGCGAGCGGCAGCAGGAAGCGCAACGGGTATTCGCGCACCAGGAAATCGACCACCGACACGCCGGAGGCTTTCCAGTCGTAGCTGTGCCAGCCGTTCTTGAAGGAGAGCACCAGCGCCTCGAGCAACGAAGACGCCAACACCGTGACGACAGCGACCTTGAGGATCGTGAACAACAAGTCCATGGCGAGATTTCTTGCGACGCCAGCCGACGGGCCAGCCCACGATGGCTCGCAGCCTACGGTCGCCGGGCCGGTGGCGGCAAGCGGGCAGGGACGAAACGATGCCGCCCGGGGGCGAACCGCGGCGCGGCGACGCTACGGGCGCTGTTGCAGCACCTGCAACAGGGCGGCGCGATGCTGTCGGCTGCACGGCACCTCGGCGCCGCTCTTCAGCAGAACCGTTGCATCGCCGCCCTTGCCGCGCGGCTGCAACGCCTGCACGCAGGCGAGCGCGACGGCGGCGCTGCGATGCGAGCGCACGAAGGCCGGCGCCAGGTCGGCGAGCAGCGACTCGAGCGTGCGGCGCAGCAGCAGCGTCTTGCCGCTCGCGTGCACGGTGACGTAGTTGTCGGCCGACTGCAGCCATTCGATGTCGGCGACGCGCACGACGTGCGTGGCACCGCGATCGACGATCAGCAGCTGCGCGGGCGGCGCCCCCGCGCTGGGCCGCCCTGCGGAGTGCGCCGACGACGCGCGCAGGCGCTGCAGGGTGCGTTCCAGGCGCTCGGGCTCGATCGGCTTGAGCAGGTAGTCGGACGCGTGTGTGTCGAACGCGCGCAGTGCGTAGCGATCGAAGGCGGTCACGAAGACGAGTGCCGGCCCGCCGTCGGGCAGCGAGGCGGCGACGTCGAAACCGTCAACCTCGGGCATCTGCACGTCGAGGAAGATCACGTCGGGTTGCAGCTCGGCGGCGAGGGCGAGGGCGGCGCCGCCATCGGCCGCTTCGCCCACCACCTCGACATCGGCGTAGGCCGCGAGCATGCGCCGCAGCTTTTGGCGCGCCGGCGCTTCGTCGTCGACGATCAGAGCGCGCACGGCAGCTCCACGCGCGCGATCAGGCCGCCGCCCGGCCGAAGGCGCAGCGTCAGGCTCGCCTGCGCGCCATGCAGCGATTGCAGCCGTCGCTCGAGGTTTCCGAGGCCGACGCCGCGCGACGGCGGCAGCGCCTGCAGGTTGCCGTCGTCCTCGATCTCGACGACCAGCTTGCCTGCTTCGCATGCAGCGCGAATCGACACCTGCGTCGGCTCGCGACGCTTCTCGACGACATGACGAAAGCAGTTCTCCAGCAGCGGCTGCAGCCCGAGCGTGGGCACGTGGCAATGTGCCGCGCCAGGGTCGACCTGCCAGCGGATCTCGACGCGATCGGCGAAGCGCTGCACCATGATGTCGGCATAGGCCTGCAGCAGCGCCAGCTCGTCGGCCAGCGGCTGCTCGGGGCGCTGGCTCGCGTCGGTGGCGGCACGCAGCAAGGTGGCCAGGCGGGTGAGCAGCGTGTCGGCCAGGTCGGGGTCGGTATGGATCAGCGACGAGACGGTGTTCAACGCGTTGAACAGGAAGTGCGGCTGCATCTGTTGCGTCAACTGGGCGAGCTGTGCCTGCTGCGCCAGACGCGACTGCTGCTCGGTGCGCAGCCGCTCGATCGCCCAGGCCCGGTAAGAGCGCTGGCCGAACTGGATGCCGCCCAGCAGCGCGTAGTACAGGATGAACTTGGCCGCCTCGTAGGCCAGCACCTCCGAGCGCAGGTCGAGCCGGTATGGCACCCCGGCGAGCGAATAGAGGAGGAAGCGCAGCCCGTACAGCGCCGCGATGAAGCCGACCAGTTGCAGCGGCATCCACGCCCACATGCGGGCGAACCAGCGCACGGGCTGGCCGAGCAGATCGTCGAAGCGCGGCGAGCGCCTGATCTGCACGGCGGCCAGCGCGGTGGCCAGGAGCGCGCTGGTGCCGTAGTCGACGAGCGGCCGCCAGAGCTGCCTTCCGCCGGACCACAGGTATTCCTGGATGCCGAGCAGGAACAGCAGCAGCCAGAAGGCGAGCCAGACCCACAGCAGGCGCCGCCACAGGTGCGCGGGCCGGGCGCCGACGCCGATCGACTCAGCAACGGTATTCATGCGCAAAGGCATACTTCCTGATGGCTGCGGATCCGAGCGCGCCATTGTCAGTCGGCATCGTTCCCAATACATCAGCCGCAGGCCATGATCACGCTCGAAGATCTGCCGACCCTCCTCGCCTTCGGTTCGGCGCCACCCGACTCGTTGCTTGAACTGCGGAGCTGTCGCCGTCGGAACTACCAAGGACTTTCACATGACACTGAAGCAGAACCTCGCCTGCATGCTCGCCCTGGTGGTCACGACGACCACCGCATTCGCGGCCCTGAAGGAAGGTGAGCGGGCGCCGGCGTTCACGTTGCAGGCATCGCTGGCGGGCAAGGCCTTCACCTACTCGCTGAAGGAGCACCTGGCCCAGGGGCTCGTCGTCGTCTACTTCTACCCTTCAGCCTACACCGAGGGGTGCGACATCGAGGCCCACGACTACTCGGCGAACGTCGACAAGTTCGCCGCGGCGGGCGCGAGCGTGGTGGGCGTCTCGCTCGACGGCATCGAGCGCCTGAACACCTTCTCCGCCGATCCCGACTACTGCGCCGGCAAGCTCGCCGTGGCTTCCGACGCCGATGGCAGCACCGCCCGCGCTTTCGACCTGAAAGTGGTCGGCGCGCATGCTGGCGACAAGGACGCCCGCGGCCTGGAGATCGGCCACGGCTACACGCAGCGCACGACCTTCATCGTCAGGCGCGACGGCACGATTGCGGCCGCGGTGGGCGGGGTGTCGCCGGAGGAAAACGTCAAGCGGGCGCTCGCGTTGGTGCAGAAGATGTCGACGGTGCATTGATCCTCGAGTACCGCATCCGTTCCATCCCAGACAGGCCATCACTGCCGCACCATGACGCAACCGATCGACCTGCGCTCCGACACCGTCACCCGCCCCACCGATGCGATGCGCGCCGCGATGGCCGCGGCGCCGGTGGGTGACGATCAGTACGGCGAAGATCCGACGACCAACCTGCTGCAGTCGCGCCTGGCCGAGCTGCTGGGCAAGGAAGCCGCGCTGTGGCTGCCTTCGGGAACGATGGCCAACCAGGTGGCCCTGCGTGTGTTGACGCGGCCGGGCGACGAGGTGATCGCATCGCGCGAGTCGCATGCGGCGTGGCACGAGGCCGGCGGCGCGGCGGCCAATGCAGGCGTTCAGATCCACGAGATCGGCCACGCTGGAACGTTCAGCACCGAAGAGATGCTGGCCGCGATCAAGCCGCGCAACTTCTCGATCTTTCCGGGCACCACGCTCGTCGAGGTGGAGAACACCCACAACCGCGCTGGCGGCGTGGTGGTGCCGCAGGCCGAGGTGCAGCGCATCTGCGCCGCTGCGCGCGAGCAGGGACTGGCCAGCTTCCTCGACGGCGCGCGGCTGTGGAATGCGAGCATCGCCAGCGGCCTTTCGCCGGCCACGCTGGCGGCACCTTTCGACCTGGTCGCGGTGGCTTTCTCCAAGGGCCTGGGTGCGCCCGGCGGCTCGCTGCTGGCCGGCAGCAGGGCGTTGATCCAGTCCGCCGACCGCCACCGTCGGCGCCTGGGCGGTGCGATGCGGCAAACGGGAATCTTCGCCGCAGCCGCGCTGCATGGCCTGGATCATCACTTCGCGCGACTGCGCGAAGACCACGGCAACGCGCGGTCCTTTGCCGAACGGCTGGCGGCCCGCGCACCGGTGCTGCTGGACCTGGCCACCGTGCAGACCAACATCGTTGTCTTTCATCTGCCACCGGCGCTGGCGATCGATGCCCCGACGCTGACCGCACGGGCGCGCGAGCACGGCGTCTTGTTGAATGCCTTCGGGCCGCGCACGGTGCGCGCCGTGACGCATCTGGACGTCAACGGCGCGCACTGCGCGCGGGCGGCGCAGGTTCTGGTGAGCTTGCTTGCGGACTGAGCCCCGGCCGCAGGCACTGATGGGTCGGCATCAGTGTGGCGAACACCATCTCAGGAGGATAGGGCGATGCGCATCGCAAGCGTGGGTCATGCAGTCTTTGCGGCGACCCTGATCGCCCTCGGAATCCTGGGCCTGATCAACGGCGATTTCGCTCCGGTATGGCAGCCGGTACCCAAGGGTGTGCCGGCGCGCGAGGGCTTGGCCTATCTCTGCGCCTTCATCTCTCTCGCATCTGGCATCGGCCTGCTCTGGCAGCGCGCAACCGCCGCCGCTGCCCGCGTCCTGCTCGCCTACCTTCTGCTCTGGATGCTGGTGTTCAGAGTGCCCGACATCTTCCGCGCGCCCGCTGCGCAGGATTCCTGGTCAGGCTGCGGAGAGATCGCGGTGATGGTGGCGGGCGCTTGGGTCCTGTATGCCTGGTTCGCCGCTGACTGGGACAGGCAGCACCTCGGCTTCGCCACAGGCGACAAGGGTTTGCGCGTCGCGAGGGTGTTCTACGGTCTGGCAATGATTCCCTTCGGCGTGGCCCATTTCGCCTATCTGCAGGAGACCGCCGCGCTGGTGCCCGGCTGGCTGCCATCGCACATGGCCTGGGCGTACTTCACCGGCTGTGCCTACCTCGCGGCGGGCGCGGCGGTGCTGATCGGTGTGTGTGCACGGCTGGCAGCCGCGCTCTCGGCGTTGCAGATGGGCTTGTTCACGCTGCTGGTGTGGATACCCATCGTGGCGGCGGGCCACCCCAACGCCTTCCAGTGGAGCGAGACCGTCATCTCCATTGCCCTGACGGCCGCCGCCTGGGTCGTGGCGGATTCCTATCGTGGCATAGGGTGGCTCGCCGTGAACAAGCGCTGGCACAGGCGCGGCAATCGTCGACTTACAAGCCTCTGAACGAAAGCGCGACTCCGATCACCCCAAGAGCTTCGTATCCTCGACGATGCGTACCGTCGTTTGTCTTGCCGGCACCCCCTGTTCACGGGGGCTGCGATCGCCATGAACCGGTTTCGGCTCCTACAATTGCGTGCCGAATCGGAACTCTTTCCGATTCGGCGTTCTTTCGAATGCCGCTCGCCGATGCGAGGAGACGACCGAGGTAGCAACCGTGTGGATGACCCGCGCTAGACATGTTTTTTCCGTCGTCCTGCTGGCTGTGGCGGCGACGCTCGGCAGTACCGGATCGGCCCAAGCCGCGCTCTACAGCGGTAGGTGGGACCCCTCGTACGGTTCGATCTTCCCGAGCCTGGGCTGGGAGGCATCGGCGGTCTTCGACGTTCCGGACGGTTGCCTCGCCCTGGGTAACGGCAACAATATTCCGATCAACGGCAGTTGCGCCAGCTTCAGCGTCGTCAGCGCCGAGGTCGGCCTCTACAACGTCGCCAGCCCGAGCACGATCCTCCAGTCGTTCGACCTGGACACGAACGTCATCGTCAACGGGATCAACATCGCCGGCGGCCAGCTGACCGGAATCGACACCGGCTTCTTCGACTTCTTCGTGCCGGCGCTGCCCATTGCAGGAAGCGGCGACTATTCGTTCAGCCTGATCCTGTTCGGCGGCGACAAGGCGCAGCTGATCTATGCCGATCCGACGGCGACGTCGCCCGGGTGCGCCTTTCTTTCGGTCGACGGCGCCAGCTGTGGTGTCTCGGCTGTCGCAGCCACGGGCGTGTTCGCACCCATTCCCGAGCCCGGGACATACGCCCTGATGCTCGCCGGCCTGGGCGCCATCGCCTTCGCCGTCCGCAGACGCCGCCGCTAGCGGCATCTTGGATCGCGGGTCTCAGGGCGACCCGCGCCTTTCGAGGCAGTTCTCGGGTGCCTCGCTCGACTTAAGCCGTGGCGCGCTCGATCTGGGACGACAGCGCATGGCGGATGGCTTCGTCGATCTGCCATTGCTGCGCCTCGTCCCAGGCGCTGTCGAACGGCGCTTCGGTCATCGTCCGCCGCAGTCTGCCGATGAACGCCTGCCAGCTCAGCTCGCCGCGGAACGAACGAGTCAAGCCCAGGCGTTCGCGTGACTTGGCCGTCGAGGCCGCCAATCCGACGGCGATCGCGACCTTGCCCTCCGCCTGGGCGAGCTCGGCGTGGTCTTCGAGGCAGCCGAGCAACTCCTCGCGCATCTCGAAGGCCTGGAAGGCGCGCAAGGCGTCGGACAGGCGCAGCCGTGCCGAAGCGAGATCGCCAGTCTGCAGGTCGACCCGCGCGAGCCAGCGCAGCGCGTTCGCCTCGCCTCGCTTGTCGCCGGCTTCGCGACACACCGTCAGGGAGCGCTTGAACCGGAGGCTTGCCTCGGCATGCTCGGCCATCTCGAACGCGACTTGGCCGAGTACCAATTCGCATTCGCCCTCGACCTCCTGGTGACGGATCTCGCAGGCGATCGCCGAGCACTGCTTCAGGTGCGACCGCGCCATTGCGTCGTCGCCCTGGTGCAGGCGGATCTGGCCGAGATGCAGCAGGCCGATCGCTTCGCCGATGCGGTCTTCGAGGCGCCTGAAGATCTGCAGGGCCTCGCTCTCGCTCGCAGCCGCCTCGACGGCGTCGCCGGCCTGGAGACGGGCCATCGACAGCGTCGACAGGGTGGCGGCGATGTCGACCTCGTTGCCCTGCGCTCTCCTCAGCTCGAGGCAGGTCTCGAGCATCTTTCGCGCCTCGGCATGGTCGCTCTGGCTTTCGGCCAGTGCCGCACCGACGTAAAGCGCCCAGGCGTGGGCGACCGGCGACGCCTGGATCGCAGGCAGCGCCAGCGCCGACTGCACGAGCTTGCGGCCCTCGGTCGAGTAGCCGCGGAGAATCCAGAAGCCTTGCATCGCGACCGCGAACTTGACGGCGACGATCGGATCGACGCCTCCGGCGAGCGACAGAGCGATGGCGCTGCGGACGTTGTCGAGCTCGACCTCGACCTTCCATAGCCAGTCGGCCTGCTGCGGACCCTGCAGGCCCTTGTTCGCCGACTTGGCCATCGCGAAGTAGTGGTCGCAGTGCCGCGTCGCGGCGGCCGCGGCGTCGTCGCGCCGCGCCAGCTTCTCGCGGGCGTACTCGCGAATGGTCTCGAGCATCAAGTAGCGCGCCCCGTCGTCGCGTTCCTCGAGCATCACCAGCGATTTCTCGATCAGGGATCCGAGCAGATCGAGTACGTCCTCGCTGGCCAGCGGCTCGCCGCCGCACACCGCTTCAGCCGCAGCGAGGTCGAAGCCGCCGACGAACACGCCGAGTCGGTCGAGCGCGATCTGCTCGTGCGGCTCGAGCAGCTCGTACGACCAGTCGACGAGGGCGCGCAAGGTCTGCTGCCGTTCCTGCAGCACGCGCGAGCCGCCGGTCAGCAGCTTGTAGCGATCCTTGAGCCGGGCGTTGATGTCGGCAATGGAGAGCGCACGAATCCGCGCCGCGGCGAGCTCGAGTGCCAGCGGGATGCCTTCCAGCCGGGCGACCAGCTCGGCCACCATCGGCGCTTCGCGCTCATTGAGCGTGAAGCCGGGCTTGTGCAGTTGCGCCCGGTCGACGAACAAGCGCACGGCCGTCGATCGCGACAGCGCCTCGATGCCGTCGCCGCGAGCCGGCACGGTCAGCGGTAGCACCGGATAACACTGCTCGCCCGGCGCGCGCAGCGGCTCGCGGCTCGACGCCAGGATCCGCACGTGAGGGGCCACCTTGAGGATGGCGCTGGCCATCTGCGCCGACGCCTTGATCAGATGCTCGCAGTTGTCCATGATCAGCAGCGCACGATGGTTCTTCAGGTGCGAACACAAGGTCTGCAGCATCGGTCGATCGGGCTCTTCGCGCACGCCGAGAACCTGCGCCGTCTCGCTGACGATCAGGGCCGGATCGCTGATCGGCGCCAGATCGAGGAACCAGACGCCGTCCGGAAAATGATGGATCTGCTCCGCCGCGGTCTGCAGCGACAGGCGGGTCTTGCCCAATCCGCCCATGCCGAGCAAGGTCAGCAGGCGTGATGCGCCGAGCAGGTTCTTGACCTCCGCCAATTCGCGCTCGCGGCCGATGAAGGATGTCGCCTGGTGGGGCAGGTTGTTCGCGATCTCGTTGACCGGCAGCCACCAGTCGCCCATCCAGACGACGCGATGCGCTTTTTCGACGTCGGACGGTGGCACGAAGGAGGCGTCCGGTTCGCCGATTTCGAAAAGCTCGATGGGATCGGACAGGCCCTTGATTCGCCAGTGCCCATGCGAAACCAGCTTGTGGGCGCTCTTGCCGAGGTCTTCGCGGGCGGCGGCCGACAGCAGCGTCTGGCCGCCGCGGGCCAAGCCCATCACCCTGGCGGCGACCGGCTTGGCCAGGCCTTCGACCTCGAGAGGCTTCGCGCCTCGGGCGATGTCGTCGGACGCGTTCTCGCGCAGGATCACCGGCCCGATGTGCAAGCCGACGCGCGCCGTCAGCAGCATCGGCAGCGTCGCCAGAGCGCGGTGGTAGGCCATCGCGTAGGCGACCGCGTCGGCGGCGTTGTCGAACAGCAGCAGCATGCCGTCGGTCTTGTCGATCTCGCGCCCGCGCCAGGGGCCGAGCAACGCGCGCGAGACCCGGTCGTGCGCGGCCCAGATCTCGGCCATCGCGCTGTCGCCGAGCATCTCCGACAGGCGAGTGCTGTCGACGACGTCGGTCAGCAGCAGGGCTTTGATCGCACTCATCGCGCAGTCGGCAGATGCAGCCCCGTGGAGCGGGGAGGGTTGGGCATGGCGACGAGTCTACCTGCGGCTTTCAGCTCTCATGGGGCGCGTCGATTGAAGGACCGCCGCGAAGGCGATGCGATGTCGGGAGGCCGCTGGAGTCGGCCATAATAATTTTTCGATGTCCTTGCATCGACAGGCCCTGATCAACCGTTCGGAGATTCCATGGCAATCACGCTCCCGGCTGCGATTCGAGCCACCCTCATCGTGTGCACCTGCGCCGTCGCCGCGTTCGCGGCGCAGGCGCAAGGACGATTCGTCGTGTCCGCCGACGGCCAGCAGGTGACCGATTCGACCGGCGGGCTGGTCTGGCGGCGCTGCGTCGAAGGCATGAAGTGGAACGGCAGCATCTGCGCCGGCAAGCCGCTCAAGTACAACTTCGCCGGCGCCAAGGCGGCGGCCGCCGCCGCGGCCGCCGCCGGCAAGGCGTGGCGTGTCCCGACCAAGGAAGAGCTGCTCTCCCTGGTCGACGCCAAGGTCAAAAAGAAGCCGAAGATCGACCTGGCGGCATTTCCGAACACGCCCTCCCTGCAGTTCTGGGCCACGCGAGCCGGCGGCGACGACAACCTCAACGCCTGGCTGATCAACTTCGCGAACGGCAGGCTGCTCGGCAACATCGGCCAGGCGAAGTTCCCGCTGCGTCTGGTGCGCACCGGACCCTGACTGCTCGTCAGGGCATTCCCGGCGCCAGCACCTGCTGCATCGCCAGGCGGATTTGCGGCAGACGCTGCTGAGCCGTGTGCCGGCCATGGTCGATCATCGCCTCGGCTGCCGCGAAGTTGAAGCCTTCTCCCACCGGGATCGGGACGGTCAGGGACAGATCGGCGTGCTCGGCCTGGTTGGCGGAATCCCACCAGCCCATCAAGCGCCAGGCGCCGCCCATCGCGGCGCGCAACCCGAACGGACGATGCAGCCGCTGCTCGAGGCGATCGGCGGCGCGCGCGGCATCGGTCGGCGACTCGGGATAAGTGGGCCGGACCAGCGCCGCGAGCTTGAATCCGCAGCCACGCGCCGTCAACAGATCCGCCGGCACGCGCGTCACCACGCCGCCATCGACGAGCACCGCGTTGCCCAGCCGAACCGGCGCGAACACTCCCGGGATGGCCGCCGAGGCCCGTGCGGCCGGCGCCACGGCGCCGCTGTCGAGCACGACACGCTTGCCCATTGCAAGGTCGGCGGCGACGACCGCGATCGGCATTCGCAGTTGCGCGAAAGTGGCGTCGCCATACAACTGCCTGGTGAGCGTCGTCATGCGCGAGGCGGAGACGAGCGAGGCGCGCGGCAGCCACTGCATGCCTTTGGAGCGCGCGAAGTCCGCGACCAGGCGCAGGATGACCTCGGTCGCCGCTCGCGCGCTGCCGCATCGCGCGTACGCAAGTGCCACGGCACCCCCCATGCTCGAGCCACAAATGAAGTCGATCGGCAAGCCGTCGCCTTCGAGAACCTCGAGCACACCCAGATGTGCCAGGCCGGCAGCCGCCCCCACGCTCATGGCCAGACCCACCTCTCGGCCGCTGAGCCGCCGCACGAGGTGGTCCAGTGCCGGCTGGCGTGCCCGCGACCAGTCGTTGCCCGATGCCGCCGCCTCGATCTCGTCGCGCGGGAGTGCGTGGCACCAGCGCTGCATGGCCGCCGCCTCCGAGAGTGCCCCGCGCCGCCAGATGACAGGTGCGGCGAGCGTGTCGGGAAGGCCGAGCAGATCGTCTGCGGTGACCAGCAACGCATCGTCGGCATCGAGCTCCGCCAGCAACGTTGCACAGCCGGCCGGGCCGCTGCCGAGCAGCAGCACCGCGTCGCCTGCACCTTCGTCGCGCCAGCGGCGAATACGCAGCGAGCCAAGCGCAATCTCGTCGCGCGACACGTCGTCGTGCTCGGAGCCGGGCGCGTAGTGCTGCAAGCCCCGCGCAAGCGCGGCCAGCAAGACTCCGTCGCCTTCCTCCGGGGTCGGCATCAGCACGACGCGCGGCCGGCTCGCCGGTGCACGGCGCGTGCGCTCGCGCAAGCGCAGCCCCAGCAAGGTTGCCACGTTGCGGAAGAACGCGGTCTCCTGCGCCATCGCCTCCAGTAGGACGGGCGCTGAGAGTACCCAGGCTCGTGCATCTCGTTGGGCGACGACGGTGGCCGAGACCGGATCGCCGGTCAGCGCAGACAGCTCGCCGAAACATTGCGGCGGCACCAGCAGCACCCGCCGGCCGCCGCCCGCCAGGTCGACACGCACGGCGCCGTCGATCAGCCCGAATAGCTCGGCCGACGGCACGCCGGCGCGCAGGATGATGTCGCCCGCTTCGAAGTGACGAGTCTGCAGGTGTCTCTCGAGTTGCGCGAGCGCCGTGGCCGAAATGCCGGCGAACAGCGGGTGCAGGGCCAGCGAAGAAGTCATCGCGTCGAACCGGGCGCCGGAGGATCCGAGGCCCCCATGAATACCATGCGTCAGAGGTATTTCTGCCAGAGCGAGTTGCTGAAGCGGCTCTGCGGGTCGACAACCGCCTTGAGCTGGCGCAGCTGCACGACTTCTGGGTAGGCGCGCTCGAACTGCTCGCGCGTGGCTTGCAGCTGATACGGCAGGTAGTAGCGCCCCTCGTGCTGCAGTGCGGCGTCGATGAGCTCGCGGGTCCATTCGCCGACGACACCCTGCGCCCGCAGGTCGACGCCCTGCCTGTAGAACAGCACGAACGAAAACACATCTTCGCGGGCCCAGGGCAGCAGCGCCAGCGTATCGGCCGGGCTGTGCCGGATCGAGACATTGACTGCGGCCACGCGGTGGCGCCGCAGGATCCGGCCCATCTCGCGCACGAAGGCGTCGAAGTGTCGCGGCGGGACGAAGAACTCGTCGAGCGCGTAGGTCGCGAGGCGGCGCGAATACGGCTCGAGCGAGGCCACGTCGAGGCTCGCCTCGTGGTTACGCCAGGCGACCTCGGGGCGGGCCCGGCGCACCCAGTCGCTCGCCGGCTCGCGCAGGCGGCCGGCCAGCGGCAACTCGGTCAGCGACCACAAAGCGTTGCGCTCCAGCTTGTAGGTCTGGCCGCGCGGCACCAGGCGTTGCGGGCGCGTCAGCGGCTTGTCGGTGCGGCGCCAGGTGATGGCCAGCGGCGCATCGAATCGCGGCGGCAGCAAGTCGGCGTTGTGCATCACGCTGGAGCGATCGTTCAGCACCTTGTCGGCAAAGAACCTCGGGTAGTCGGCCAGCGGCACGAACTCGATGTCGCGCTCGATCTTCGTGTTGTCGTCGAGATCGAGCTCGACTTCGGTGATGACACCGATCGCGCCGTAGCCTCCCAGCGCCGCGCGCAGCAACTCGGTGTTCTCCCGACGGTTGGCCTCGACGACGCGGCCGTCGGCCAGCACCAGCTGCAGCGCCTGCACCGAGTGACCGATCGGCCCATGCCCGACATAGCGGCCATGGGCGTTGACCGATACCGCACCACCGACCGTGAAGTTGGCATAGCTCTGCATCGTGCGCACCGACAGGTCGTGCTCGTCGAGCGTGTCCTGCAGGTCACGCCAGGTGATGCCGGCCTGCACCCGAACGCGGTGCTCGTCGGCGCGCAGCCAGACGACGTGCTTCATTTGTCGCATGTCCAGGTGCAGCCCGCCGGCGATGGCGATCTGCCCGCCCATGCTGAAACGGCCGCCGCCGATCGCCACCTGGCCGGGCCAGTCGCGCAGCGCACGCACGACAGCGTCGGTGTCGGTCGGCGTCTCGATGCGCGCAACCTCGACCGTATACAGGCGCGTGACGTTCTCGACCGGCAGCGCAAGCGGCGCAGCGAGTGCAACGAGCGGCGCGAACTCGCATGCGACGGCGACCGCAAGCGCCTCGGCCAGCAGAGTCCGGCGGCTGCAGCTCAACGGCGGGTCGGCAAGCATGGCCGCTAGTATGCCGCCGCGCCTTGCGCCTGTGGCACATTGCACGACGCTTGCATGCAAGGCAGCGCATAAGGAAGACACGCATGTCAGCGCACGAATTGTTCGCCGCCGCAGCCGCAAGCCTCGCGCAGGCGTTTGCGTCGCCGCTGGCCATCTTCGCCCTGTGCTCGGCGGGAGTTGCCGCCGTGCTGGTGATCGTCAGCTCGTTCGTCAAGACCATGATCCCGCTGCGCTGTCTTGCGGTGGGCGGCAACCTGGGCTTCCTCGTCTATGGGGCACTCCATCCATCGCTGGTGATGGTGCTGCTGCACGGGACGCTGCTGCCCGTCAACATCTACCGGGCCATGGAGATGGTTCGCCTGACGCGCCGCGTGCGCGCGTCGGCTTCGGTGGGCGATCTGTCCGGCATCTGGCTCAAGCCCTACATGCGCAGACAGCGCCTGAAGGCGCGCGCCGTGTTGTTCCGAAAGGGCGATGCCGCCGATCACCTGTATTTCCTCGTCGAGGGTCGCATCGAATTCGTCGAGATCGGCGAAGTGATGGAGGCCGGCAACCTGTTCGGCGAGATCGCCTTCTTCGCGCCTGACAAACGCCGAACCTTGACCGCTTTCTGCACGACGGATTGCACCGTGCTGCGCATCGACGAGGGGACCTTTCAGCAGCTGTATTTCCAGAACCCGGCGTTCGGCTTCCAGGTCGTGACGCTGGTCGCCGGCCGGCTGATGGCAGACCGGAACCGGCTGGAGCAGCAGCTCGCCGCGAGCAGGTCGAACGCGAACATTCCGGGCGCGTGATCGCATGAGCCGGTCTACTGGCGCCGAGTTGCATCAGCCTGCACTGCGACGTTGCTCTCGCCGAGCGAACTCGGCGGTCACGGGGCACCAGCAGTCACTCGCCAACAACAGCAATTGTTAGGGTTTCGTCCGCCTCATTTCGTGAAGACTGAAGCACCCCGAGCGCACAGATAATGGCGATCCCGGGTCGATCGCGACGGGCCCAGTCCGGGTTGTGCCCGCGATCTATTCGTTCACAGGGAGGTTTTCACGATGGGACTGCTGGACGGAATTTTGGGTGGCGTCGTTGGCGGTGAGATGGTCTCCGTCGTCAACAACTTGATCGAAAGGCACGGTGGCGTGCAAGGGATCGTCGACCAGTTTCAAAGGCAGGGGCTGGGTGCGACAGTCCAGTCCTGGGTCGGCAATGGACAAAACCAGAGCATCTCGCCCGACCAGGTGCATCAAGCCTTCGACCAGGACACCCTCAACGCGATGGCGGCCAAGCTGGGCATGTCGTCGCAAGACCTGGCGGGCAAGCTGTCCGCGATACTTCCGCAGGCTATCGACAAGCTCACGCCGGGGGGCGTCGTGCCGTCGCAGTAACGGCTTGCCCGAACCACGCGGCACCTGCCGCGTGGTGTTCCAAGCGCCGGGAACGGCTTCCCGTCGCCGTCAGGAACAGGCCTTGCCGTGATCGGCGTGAGCGCCTGCGGCCTTTGCGGCCGCCTCGGTCATGTACTCGCCCTGCTTGGTCTTGCCGTAGTACTTGGTACCCGAGCAATGATAGACCTTCGAGCTCGTGTTGACCCAGACCTGGCCCGGGCCACCCCCGGCGGCGGGCGCCGTCGCGGGTGCTGTTGCAGTCTTTGTCGCTGCGGGAGTCGTCGTCACGGCGGCAGCGGGTGCCGCCGTCTTCATCGCCGGCGCAGCGGCGGCGGTCACCGCGAACCAGTCCTTTACGCCCTTGTGACCGGCGCAGGCACCTTTCTTGGTCTCTTGGGACGTGTACGAGCCGTCCTTGCACACACCCGTCGATCCCGCAGGGGCACCGGCGGGGGCTTGGGCGAACGATGTGCCCGCTGCGAAAAGGCCCGCGACCAGGGCAAGAGAGGCGAATTGACGATTCATCGAGTGCTCCAGAGGATGTTTGCGTGAAAGATGCAGCCCATCGTCGCGCGAGACGGCGTGTTCGTGGACGCGCGAAGGGCTCGGCGACGCGACGCGACGCGACAGAATTCTACGCAGGGCGTCGGCGAACCGGGATCGTGTTCAATGGGGCCCATCTCAACGTATCTTCGGACTGCCGCGATGAAGATCAGGAAGATCGCCCTCGGTTTGCTGGCTGTCCTGGTGGTCGTCGGCATTGTCGGCTGGTTCAGCCTGGACAAGGAAACGCGCGGGCTGCTGGCGACGGTGCCCACCAACCGGGACCTCCTGTTCTGGAACCAGCCGCAACGCGATGCGGCCTTTCGCGCACTCGATCGGCTGCCGGTGCTGGCGAAGTCGCACGTCGTGCAGGCCGGCGCCACTCCGCTCTCGCTGCCGCAGGGGCCGCCTCTTATGCTGCCCATCGACGTGGATGCCTACATGGCGGGCCAGCGCGCCGCGGCACTCGTCGTCGTGCAGGATGGCAAGGTGCGCCTGGAGCGCTACGGGCTCGGCTTCGACAGCAGCGGGCGCTGGACGAGCTTCTCGGTGGCCAAGTCGATCACGTCCACTCTGGTCGGTGCGGCCATTCGCGACGGCTACATCAAGAGCATGGACGACAAGGTCAGCGACTACATCCCGCAGATGAAAGGCTCGGCCTACGACGACGTCAGCATTCGCCAGCTACTGACGATGACCTCGGGGGTTCGCTGGAACGAGGACTACGCCGACCCGAACTCCGACGT
>JBDTIO010000222.1:0-6224 GCA_039936375.1 Caldimonas sp.
GCGTCGCCCGCATGCGCCACACCATCGACACGCCGTTCCTGTCAACCAGCGGTGGCCACATCGGCTACGACGTCGCGCCAAGCCACCGTCGCCGTGGCTATGGCCACGCGGCGCTTCAAGTGGCACTCTCGGAAGCAGCTCGCCTGGGAGTCTCGCGCGTCCTGCTGTATGCGGCGAAAGACAATGCAGCATCTCGGGCAGTCATCGAGTGTCACGGAGGTAAGCTTGAGTCGATATCGTTCTCCGAGTTCTGGAGTGAGCAACTCTGCAAGTATTGGATCGACGTGCCGGAGGGCGCCTAGCCCGCCAAACCTCAGGAACACCCATGCCGCAGTTCGTAGCCTTGCTGCGAGGCGTCAATGTCGGCAAGGCACGCGCATCTCCAGGGGCGAGCTTCGTACTCTCCTCGCTGACCCCGGATACACCGACGTCACCACCCTGCTCAAGAGCGGCAACGCTGTGTTCTGTGCATCCAAAGACTCGCCGGCACAGCACACAACAGCCATCGCAGCGGCGATCGCCGACCATCTCGAGATCGGGCATCCTTCTCGCTAGCCATCTCGTCACCGCCTCGGGATGTCGAACATCAAGTCCAACTCGTGCCAGCAGAAATTCGCTCCTTCTTCGAACGCTACCGTGAGGCGTTCAACGCCCTTGACGGTGAAGCGGTCGCGGCGCTCTACGCAGTCCCTTGCGGAATCGCGTCGGACGCCGGCTACACGCATTGGCCCACGCTCGAACCGGTGCGCAAGAACATGGTCGCGCTGTGCGAGCTCTACCGCAAGAACGGCTACATCTCCGCTGAGTTCGAGCCCGCGGCGTTCATCGCGCAAGGCCCCACGCTCGCCGTCGCCGATCTCTCGTGGGGAATAACCTGGGAACGCGAAGAGCCTTGGCGATTCAATACGACCTACAACCTCATTTGCGCACCTGAGGGGTGGCGGGTGCTGCTTGCCACCGCGTACAGCGAGAAGAGGCTCGATGGCCGAGCCGACAAACGCTAGGCCCTCAACCCAAGCACTCGATCGCTTCGTGACCGCACAATCGACGGCGTATGCAGAACTTCGCTTCTCTTCTCGGCGTCATCGCCGCGTTGACCGTTGGCGTCGTCAGTCCCGGCCCGAGCTTCGTCATGGTTGCCCGAACCGCGGTCGCCGCTTCGCGATCCGAGGGCCTTGCGGCGGCCATGGGCATGGGTGCCGGCGGCGCCTTCTTCGCAACGGCGGCGCTTCTCGGCTTGCAGGGCGTGCTGCTTGCCGTTCCCTCGCTGTATGCCGCCCTCAAGGGCGCAGGCGGCTTGTATCTGGTCTACCTTGGCGTCCAGATCTGGCGCGGCGCCGCGAAGCCGCTGCTGATCAGCGGAACCGCCAGGCCTGAGGCGACAGGCACGGGGACGTGGAGAGGCGTTCTGCGCGGCTTCACGACTCAGGTCAGCAATCCGAAGACGGCAGTCGTCTATGCAAGCGTCTTCGCGGCCTTCTTGCCGGAGAAGCAGTCGCTGGGATTCGCCATCGCGCTCGTGGCAGCGGTGTGCGCGGTGGAGTCCGGTTGGTATGCCTTGGTGGCTTTGGCTCTGTCATCGGAGCGTCCACGCAGTGCCTACCTTCGATACAAATCGTGGATAGACCGTGCGGCCGGCACCGTCATGGTCGCACTCGGCCTGAAGCTTGTTTCCTCGGTTCGAGGCTGAGCCGTCGGACCCGCACCAAGGAGTGAACGTGCCGTCGGTCTTCGAGAAGTTGAATCTGAAAGCGCAGCGCGAGATCCTCGTCGTCAACGCGCCGCCCTCCTTCGAGCCGGAGATGGCCGCTCTCGACGGCGTCACCATCCTTCGCGATCCGGCGCGGGCCAAAGGCATCCAATTCGCCCTGGCCTTCGCGACCCGCCAAGCCGAGGTCAACCGTCTGGCCGCGTTGCTGTCAAGCGCGGCGGAGGGCGACGCGCTGCTTTGGTTTGCGTACCCGAAAGGCTCGGCCAAGAAATACCGATCCGAGTTCAACCGAGACAGCGGCTGGAACGCACTGCGCAGCGCCGGCTTCGACACGGTGCGCCAGGTGGCCATCGACGAAGATTGGTCGGCACTGCGTTTCAGGCGACTGGAATAGATCCGTTCGACGAACCATCGGCGCTAGGCTTCTTTCACGGAGATTCGATGTCCACCCAATCCGCCCTGTCCCTCAGTCAGCACATCGCACAGGTGGGCCTCTTCGTGATCGCCGCAATCGCCATGTTCGGTGGCTCGCTCCAGATGTACCTCGGTCAGCCGGATACATCGCCACGCCTGGACAACGTGCACAGGTTCATGGCGGGTGTGTATCTCGGAACCGGCCTCATCTGTCTTTGGGCGAGCATCACCATCAGGGAGCAAGGCTTTCTCGTCTATCTGCTGGCCCTGGGCGTCTTGCTGGCAGGCATCGGCCGGCTCTGGTCGATCAGCAAAGTCGGCCTGCCCAAGCCCAGCGGAGTCTGGCTCGGCTATCTCATCCCGGAACTGCTGCTTCCATTCGTCATCGGCGGTGCGCACTATCTGTCGCAAACATGATTCGACCGAAGCCGGCCGGCCGTCGTTCAGCCGCGCCCTTGTCGCTCATACGCGCGGTCGCCCGCGCCCAGGGCAATGGCCACGATGGCGAGGTCGTCGTATATTTCGAAGCAGTACAGGCCCAAGTTCGTGGCACTGCGCCTCACCCAAGGTCACCCCATGCAAATCTCTCATGCCCGGCAACCGGTCGCCGCTGCGGCCGTCTCACTGATTGCGTGGGGCGCGTGCGTCGCCGCCTTCCTGCCGCCGTTCAATGCACAGGCAAACTCGGTGCCGTTGACGGTTCTGCTGGGACTGGCGATCGCCGTGACCCTGGTGCTTCACCTTGTCTTCGTCGGCATCGCCGCCCATCGCCTGGGTCACTCGCCGGGCAAGTGGGTGGCGCTCGCCCTGGTCACTTTCCCGATCGGCTCGATCGTCGGTCTGATCCTGCTGGAGTGGTTCGGCGAAGAGCGCAACCAGGCCAAGCCGAAGGAAGTCGTCTAGCTGGAGGCATGCACCGCTTATAGAGCTCATGGTTCGGTCCCGGTCGAATTCATCGGTCACCGCAGATTCTTCATCTTCGATACATCAAAAAGCGGTTCCGATTGGCTGCCGCCGGTAACCTGATGAACGCGCAGCAGCTCGGTTCCCTTCGTCTCTTGCCCATAGCATTGCGGTTCGGCGAGACGGGCCGTTCCGTTATAGATGAAGCGAAGCCTCCGCTTTTCGCGAATCG
Organism: Caldimonas sp.; assembly: GCA_039936375.1. GTDB lineage: Bacteria > Pseudomonadota > Gammaproteobacteria > Burkholderiales > Burkholderiaceae_C > Schlegelella_A. Next base: position 3,261 of record JBDTIO010000222.1, read on the forward strand.
CCTGGACGACGAGTTGATTGACGACGAAAGTCATTTCGCATCAAGGCATCGTGACCGCCCGCAGCGCCAGGCCCGCGCCGGAGAGCACGAGCAGCAGCCAGACGGCTCGCACGGCCTGTGCAGTCGCCAGCCGCGAGTGCAGCGCGCTGCCTACGAAGTAGCCGACGAGAGCGAAGGGCAGCAGCGCGGCCGCCAGAGTGAGGAGACCTGGCTGCGCGTAGAGACCGCTCCCGGAAAAGAGCGCCAGGCGGATGAGCGCGGTGCAAAAGATGAGCACGCCGATCGTCGCGCGCAGCACGTTCTTGTCGGACAGGCGCCGGGCCAGATAGATCGTGTAGATCGGGCCGCCGGTGCCGTACAGCGCCGTGAACGCGCCGCCGACCAACCCCGCAGGCAAGGCCCAGCGCGTCGATGCGAGCGATGGCGGAAGGCGATTGAGAAGGCTCCATGTGGCGTAGACGAAGATGAAGATGCCGAGGCCCAGCAAGAGCCAGCGCTCGGGCACGCGGATCAGCAGCGTCACGCCGCAGACCATGCCGATCGCCAGGTAAGGCAGCAAGCGGAAGAGCTCGGGCCTGCTGAGATGCCGCCGGTTCCTGAGACCGAGCAGGGTGCCCGCGAAAAGATCGAACACCAGCATCATCGGCACGGCGAAACGCAGCGAGAAGAAGTGCACCAGCAGCGGAATGGCGACGATCGATGCGCCGAAGCCGGTCAAGCCATAGACGACGTAGGCGACGGTGACGATCAATGCCACGCATGCCAGGGTGGCCCAGGAGAACCCGATCACGCGCGCATGCTCGACCCAGGCCCTAGCGGCGGAGTTGCGGCGCCGGCACGCCTTCGATCATCACGTTGATGCAGGCGGGCAAGCCGCTGGTGACGGCGCGGCTCACGGCAGCTTGCAGATCAGATGCTTCGGACACGCACTCGCCGTGCGCACCGAACGCCTGGGCGACCGCGTCGTAGCGCGTCGGCCGCAGCTCGCAGCCGATCAATCGGCTGGCCCCATAGTCGCGCAACTGGATCTGGTACTCGGCGTTCCATCGCGCATCGTTGCCGACGACGCAGACCAAGCCGAGGCCGTATCGCACGGCCGTATCGAATTCGGCGATGTGAAATCCGACCGTGCCGTCGCCCATGACGGCGAGCACGGGTGCGTCGGCTTGGGCGCAGCGCGCCGCCAAGGCGTACGGCAGGCCGGAGCCGATCGAGCCGGCGACGCCGTTGATGACGCGGTGCGGCGCCGTCAGGCAGGCCGTCGCCCACTGACCGATTTCGCCGCCGTCGCAGACGAGCACGGAGTCGGCATGGCTGTCGAGCCAGGCTTGCAGCGGCCGCAGCATCTGCACAGGATGGAGGCGGCCCGCAACCTCGGAGCGGGCACCGTCCCAGGCGGCAGGTCGATAGGCGACGGCGTCGCGAACTTCCGCAAGCCACGAAGATGGCGCACGGGCGTGCGCGGCGCGCGTCAGCGCGAGCACGGTCGATTTCGCATCGGCCACTGCGGTGAGGTGCAAGCGGCCGCCGAGGGCGCGCCGGCTGCGCCCGATCTCCACCGCGTCGGCGTCGACCTGATGCACGTCGGCGCCGCCGGGAAAGGCAGGCGGCGTGCCGAACTTCAGCGTGAAGTCGAGTCGCTTGCCGATCAGCAGTACGCAGTCGGCCTGGCTCAGCATCTGCGCGAAGGCGCCGAGGCTCGGGTCGGCCATGCCGCGCGGGCTTTCCATGCCGATCACCGGTACGCCGGTCGCCGCTTCCAGGTCCGCGGTCAGAACCCGCGCGGCGCGCGTCATCGATGTCGGGCCGACCAGGATCATCGGTCGCCTGGCCTGCGCCAGGCGCTCCGCCAACGAGGCGGCGATGCCGGGGTCGAGGGGCATGGGCTCGACCTCGAACATCTCGGCGCCGAGACGTGAAGGATCCACCGCGCCTTCGAGCGCGTCGGACGGCAGGCTGAGGTGAACCGGCCCCGGCCGGCCCGATCGAGCGAGACGAATCGCCTTGGCGACATCGGCCGCGATCTCGCCGGCGCTGGCACATGCCCAGGCCGCCTTGCACACCGGCGCAGCCATGTCGGCCTGGCGCATTTCCTGGAACGCGCCCTGCCCTCGCTGGTCGTTCGGCGCATGGCCGGAGAGCAGCACGATCGGTGCTTCGGCCATCTGGGCCGTGTAGAGCGCGGACACGGCGTTCGCATGGCCCGGGCCGCCGGTGACGAGGGCGATGCCGACTTCGCCGGTGATTCGGGACCAGGCGTCGGCCATGTGCACGGTGCTCGCCTCGTGACGGGTGTGCACGAGCCCGATCGTCGAGTCGAGCGCGGCATCGAACACCGGCATGATGTGATTGCCCGAGAGGGTGAAGATGCGCCTGACGCCAGCGCCTTCGAGCGACTGGATCAGTGCATCGGCACCTCGATGGCGACGCGGCGTGGGCATGGTGCCTACTTGAGCTCGATCTGCAATTGCCGGCCCAGTCGTTCGTAGACGGCGAATTGATCGGCGGCGAACTTCTCTGTCTCGGCCGGGCTCAGCACGCGCGGAATGCTGCCTGCTTTTTCGGTGGCGGCGATCCATTGCGGATCCCTGGCGGCGATGGCCAAGGTACTCACCCAGCGCTCGACGAGCTCCGGGCTCATCCCCGGCGGCCCGTAGAGCGCGCTCCAGCCGACGATCGCTTCGAGCTGCGGGTAGCCGGCCTCGCGAGCGGTCGCAACGTCTGGCAGGTCCTTCAGGCGCTCCGGCGTCGTCGTGATCAGCGCGCGCAGCTTGCCGGCCTTGATGTTGCCGATCACCGACGTGAGGTTGCCGCAGCTGAAATCGACGTCGCCGGACAGCACCGCCAGCGCCGCCTCGCTGCCGCCCTTGTAGGCGATCTGCACGGCCGCATCCTTGCCGAGCTTGAGCACATCGAACAGCAATTGCGGCCCGAAGTTCAGGATGGTGGCGGCGCCCGAGGTGC
>JBDTIO010000223.1:0-2732 GCA_039936375.1 Caldimonas sp.
AGCTCGGCTGGCGCCGTGATCACAAGGATCTTTCGAAGCTCGGTCACTGGAGCTTCGGCGACCCGAAAGGCTCGCTCGTCGACCAGCTCGGCGTGCGCGACAAGAACGAAGGCGTCGCCTTGCGCGCGACCTTCATCGTCGACCCCGACAACACGATCCAGCACGTCAGCGTGAACAACCTCAACGTCGGCCGCAATCCCGAAGAAGTGCTGCGCATCCTCGACGGCCTGCAGACCGACGAGCTGTGCCCGTGCAACCGCACGGTCGGCGGCCAGACCCTCTGAACGGTCGAGCCCTTCCGGCCTTCGACTCGGCCCGCCACGGCGGGCTTTTCACCCTTCTGGAGACGACGACATGGAATTCCTGACCACCATCAAGGAACAGATTCCCGACTACGCAAAAGACATCCGGCTCAATCTCGACGGCGTCATCGCCCGCTCGAGCCTTGCTCCCGAAGACGCCCTCGGCGTCGCGCTCGCGGCAGCCTTCGCGGCCAGGAGCAAGCCGCTGGTCGACGCCTTCAAGGCGGCGGCGCCGGCCGCCGAGGCGAACGCCGCGCTCACGGCGGCGGCGCTGATGGGCATGAACAACGTCTGGTATCCGTTTGTCGAGATGGCCGACGACGACGAGCTGAAGACGCAGCGACCCGAACTGCGCATGAACGCGTATGCGAGTTCGGGCGGCGTCGAGAAGAAGAAGTTCGAGGCCTATTCGCTCGCGGCGTCGATCGTCGGCAAGTGCCAGTTCTGCGTCGCCTCGCACTACGCCTTGCTGAAGAAGGAGGGCCTGACGACACTTCAGCTGCGCGACATCGGCCGGATCGCCGCCGTCGTCAACGCCGCGGCGCTGGTGTTGGCCGCGAGCTAACGCCTCAGGCCGGCGCCAGGCGCCGTGTCGTTCGCCAGCCGTCGGCCGTGTAGATCAAGAGCGCGACCCAGATCATGGCGAAGCCGACCAGGCTGATCGGCGTGAACGCCTCGTGAAAGAACCAGACGCCGAGGAGAAACTGAACCGTCGGGCTCAGGTACTGAAACAGGCCGAGGCTCGTCATCGACAGCCGCCGCGCCCCGGCCGCGAAGAGCAGGAGCGGAATCGTCGTCGCCGGTCCGAGGCCGAAGAGCCAGAGGTTGGTCACCGTATCGGCGGTGGGAAAACTGGTGGCGCTGCTGCCCCACCACCAAGCCATGCCCAGGACCGCCGCGGGCGCCAGGATCATCGTCTCGAAGGCCAATCCTTCCAGGGCGCCGAGCACCGCCACCTTGCGCAGCAGGCCGTAGGCACCGAAGCTGCCGCCCAGCAGCAGGCCGATCCAGGGCAGCCGACCGGCACTCACCGCGAGCCAGACGACGCCGGCCGCGGCGATATAGAGCGCCGTCCACTGCGCCCGACGCGGGCGTTCGCCGAGCAGCCCGTAGCCGAGCCCGACGTTGACCAGCGGCGTCATGAAGTAGCCGAGGCTGGCGTCGATGACATGGCCGCTCGAGACGGCCCAGATATAGGTGATCCAGTTGAGCGATAGCAGCAACGCACTGGCGATGAACCCGGCGACGACGCGCGGCCGGCGCAACGTCGCGCCGATCCAGGACCAGTGACCGCGCCAGGCGAGCGCGGCCAGCAACAGCAGCAGCGACCACACGATCCGGTTGGCCAGCACTTCGACCGGCACGACATCGGGCAGCAGCCGGAAGTAGAGCGGAAAGAAGCCCCACCATACGAAGGCGACGGCCGCCGGCAGCATGCCGGCGTGACCTCCCGACAGCCGATCCGATTTCATGAAAAGCCGCGGCCGGCCGACGGCGCGGCGAGGCGGTTCCGGGCGCCGATCAGCTCTTCTCGAGCAGGTGCTTGCCGTACTGGTCGCGCAGCCGGTTCTTCAGCATCTTGCCGGTGGCGCCAAGCGGGATCGACTCGACGAAGACGACGTCGTCGGGCGTCCACCACTTGGCGATGCGGCCCTCGTAGAAGGCGAGGAGCTCGTCGCGCGTCACCGCGGCATCGGGCTTCTTCACGACGATGAGGAGCGGCCGCTCGTCCCACTTGCGGTGCTCGGCGGCGATGCACGCGGCCATCGAGACACCCGGATGCGCCATGGCGATGTTCTCGAGGTCGATCGAGCCGATCCATTCGCCGCCCGACTTGATGACGTCCTTCGAGCGATCGGTGATCTGCATGAAGCCGTCGGCGTCGATGCTCGCCACGTCGCCGGTGGGAAACCAGCCGTGCCCTTCGGCGTCCTCGACGAGCGGGTCGCCGCCTTCGTTCTTGAAGTACTGCGACACGACCCACGGCCCGCGAACCATCAGCTCGCCCGAGGCCTCGCCGTTCCAGGGCAACTCCTCGCCGTCGGGACCGACGATCTTCATGTCGACGCCGTAGACCGCGCGACCCTGCTTGGCCTGAATCGCGAAACGCGCCGCGGGGCTCAGGTTCATCTGCTTGCGTTTCAGCGTCGCGACAGTGCCGACAGGGCTCATCTCGGTCATGCCCCAGGCGTGCAACACCTGCACGTCGAAGCGTTCCTGGAAGGCTTTCATCATCGTCGGCGGGCAGGCGGAGCCGCCGATCACGGTGCGCCGCATCGTCGAGAACTTCAGGCCGTTGGCGTCGACGTAGCCGAGCAGGCCCTGCCACACCGTCGGCACGCCGGCCGAGAGCGTGACGCCTTCGTTCTCGAACAAATCGTAGAGCGATTTGCCGTCGAGCCCGGGGCCGGGAAAGACGAGCTTGGCACC
>JBDTIO010000224.1:0-4789 GCA_039936375.1 Caldimonas sp.
GCCGGTATCGAGACCTCGGGCGAGGCGGCGAAGATGTGGCAGAAGTGGTTCGACTCGCCGATCCCGCCGAACGGCATCAACATGAAGCTGCCGCTGCCCGACGAGATTCGCGACCTGTTCGCCAAGCCGAGCGACAAGACGCTCTGAGCGCCGACTCCGGCGCAGCGAGACGGCCGCAGCATGGGCTATGACTGGCACTGGCGCGTCTTTCTGGAGCCTGCGCCGGGCCACGAGCGCTACCTCGACTGGGTCTTCTCGGGCCTGAAGATCACGCTGACCCTGGGCCTTTCGGCCTGGGTCATCGCGCTCTTGCTCGGCGCCGTGCTCGGCGTGATGCGGACAATGCCGAACAAGGCGCTCGCCACGTTCGCCGCCGCCTACGTCGAGCTGTTCCGCAACGTGCCGCTGATCGTCCAGCTCTTCATCTGGTACTTCGTCGGGCCCGAGCTGCTGCCCTTCGGTGACGCGATCAAGAAGATCGATCCGGTCGCGCAGCAATACCTCGCGGCGATGCTCTGCCTCGGCACCTACACCGCGGCGCGCATCTGCGAGCAGGTGCGCGGCGGCATCCTGTCGCTGCCGCGCGGCCAGCGCCTGGCCTCGCTGGCGCTCGGGCTGACGCTGGTTCAAACCTATCGCCATGTGCTGCTGCCGATGGCCCTGCGCATCATCGTGCCGCCGCTGACTTCGGAGTTCCTCAACATCTTCAAGAACTCGGCGGTCGCCTCCACGGTCGGCCTGCTCGACCTCGCGGCGCAAGGGCGCCAGCTGGTCGACTACACCTCGCGACCCTACGAGTCGTTCATCGCCATCACGGTCATGTACATCCTGATCAACGCCGTCGTCATGCTGCTGATGCATGTCGTCGAAACGCGGGCGCGCGTGCCGGGGTACATCGGTGGGTGAACGGGCGCGACCCGTTGGCGTGGCGCCATGAGCTATCACTTCGACTTCAGCACCGTCAACGTCGGCAACCTCGGCGTGCTGGCGCACGGCCTGCTCGTCTCGGCCGAGATCACGGCGACAGCGGTGGTCGCCGGCATCGTCATCGGCACGCTGCTGGCGATGCTGCGGCTGTCGTCGAGCGGCGTCCTGCGAACGGCGGCGCGAACCTACGTGGCCCTCTTTCGCGCCGTGCCGCTGATCATGGTGCTGCTCTGGTTCTTCCTCATCATTCCGCAACTGCTGCAGCAACTGCTGCACATCTCGCCGGCGCACGACATGCGCATGGCCTCGGCGCTGATCGCCTTCTCGCTGTTCGAGGCGGCGTACTACAGCGAGATCATCCGGGCTGGCATCCAGAGCGTGTCGACCGGGCAGCTGGACGCCGCCCGGGCGCTCGGCATGGGCTACGGCCAGGGGATGCGCCTGGTGATCCTGCCGCAGGCGCTGCGCAACATGACGCCGCTGTTGCTGACGCAAGGCATCGTTCTGTTCCAGGACACCTCGCTCGTCTACGTCAGCGCGCTCACCGATTTCTTCGGCGAGGCCTACGGCTTGGGCGAGCGCGACGGCCGCGTCGTCGAGATGCTGCTTTTCGCCGGGGCCGTCTATTTCGTGATCTGCTATTCGTTCTCGCTGCTGGTCAGGCGCTATCAGAAGGTGGTTGTCTACTGAACGAGTCTTGGGTACTCGTTGGCGGCAGAAAGCAGGACGAGGGCGGGCAGAAGAAGATTTCTGCGCGCCTCGCTTGCATGCATTTTATAATTCGACTATGCTCGAAATATGGAAGAGCATGATGTTGTCCGAGCCCTGGCGGCGCTGGCCCAGCCGGTGCGCCTGCAAGTGTTTCGCGCCCTGGTCGTTTGCGGCCAGGCCGGTCTGACGCCGGGAACGATGTCCGAGGCGCTGAACATTCCGGCGAATACGCTGTCGTTCCACCTCGAGGAGCTTACCCACGCCGGCCTCGTCACCCAGGAGAGAGCGAGCCGCAACATCATCTACCGGGCCGCGTTCGTCCGCATGAACGCGCTGCTCGGCTATTTGACCGAGAACTGCTGCCAGGACGCTGATTGCGGCGTCGACGCAGTGGCCGATTCCTGCAAGTGCTGAAGCCCACAAGGAGAGTCTCATGAAGCGATTTCACGTTCACGCCCACGTCGCAGACCTGTCTGCCAGCGTCGCCTTCTACTCGAAGCTGTTCGCCGCAGAGCCGACCCGCATCGAGAGCGACTATGCGAAATGGATGATCGAAGATCCACGCATCAACTTTGCGATCTCGACCCGCGGCGCGAAACCGGGGGTCGACCATCTCGGCTTCCAGACCGACAACGATGCCGAGTTGAAGGAGTTGAAGGCGAGGGCGCAAGCCGCTGACATGGCCCTGCTCGACGAGGGCGAGACGACGTGCTGCTACTCGCGCAGTGAGAAGCATTGGGTCACCGACCCGCAGGGCATCGCCTGGGAACACTTCCACACGCTGGACAGCATTCCGACCTTCAGCCAGACCGCAGCGGAACAGGCGCCCTCCGCGCAGGCATGCTGCGGCACCCCGGCTCCGCGCGGCGAGCCGGTATCGATTCCGGTCAAGTCGATCTCGGCCTGTTGCTGAGAGACATCTTGGCGATAGGCCCCGATCGGCCGGTCAAGCTCGAAGGCAAGGTCTGCGGGCCGCCTGAGGTCGCGTTCACGGCGGCTCGCAAGCTGCTCGCCGAGACGTTGGGGACGGCGCTTCTTCTGGCCGTCGTCATTGGCTCGGGAATCATGGCCGAGCGGCTGGCCGGCGGCAACGCCGCCATCGCGTTGCTCTGCAACACGCTGGCGACCGTGGGTGGCCTCTACGTCCTGATCGAAGTGTTCGGCCCGATCAGCGGCGCGCATTTCAATCCGGCGGTGACGCTGGCGATGGCGGCTCGCGGCGCGATGCCGCGTCGGCTGGCTGTTCCCTACGTCGTGGCACAGCTGATCGGCGCGGTCGGGGGTGCGTGGCTCGCTCATGCGATGTTCGCCTTGACCATCGTTCAGCTCTCCGCAAAAGTCCGGAGTGGCCAGGGTCTATGGATCGCCGAGGGCGGGGCAACTTTCGGGCTCGTCTTCATCATTCTTCGCGCACCAGCGACTCGTGTTGCTGCATTGGTGGCGGCGTACATCGGCGCTGCCTATTGGTTTACTTCCTCTACGTCGTTCGCCAATCCCGCAGTGGCGTTCGGCCGGATGTTCAGCGACAGCTATACCGGCATTTCGCCACGCAGCGTGCCCGCCTTCGTCATCGCCGAGCTCGTCGGCGCAGTCGTGGCCACGCTCGTGAACCATGCGTTCAGCGCCGCGCCCGCGTCGTCGACGGTTCTATCGGCGCCCTTGGGCGCAACCAATCCGGAGGTACCCCGTGCTGAAGCCACGATCTATCACAACCCGTCATGCGGCACTTCACGCAACACGCTGGCGCTGATTCGCCATGCCGGCATCGAACCCGTCATCGTCGAATACCTGAAGACGCCGCCGTCCATGGAAACGCTTCGCGGGATTGTCTTCGCCATGGGCATCCCGGTTCGCGCGCTGCTGCGAGAGCGTGGTACCCCCTACGCCGAGCTGCATCTCGACGACTCGAAATGGACCGATGAAGAGCTGCTCGCGGCGATGCTTGCGCATCCCAGCCTGATCAAACGCCCGATCGTCGTGACCCCGCTTGGAACGAAACTGTGCCGACCCTCGGAAGCCGTCCTCGAGTTGTTGCCGCAGCCGAAGCTGGCCCCATTCACCAAGGAAGACGGCGGCGTCGTGACGGACAGCGGGCTGCGGCGAGCCGAATGACGGCTAGCCTCGCACCGCGGCAGTGACGACGATCTCGATCCGCCATCCGGGTCGCGCCAATTGCGCTTCCACCGTGGCGCGACAAGGCTTGCCCTCGGCCGGCACCCATGCGTCCCAGACGGCGTTCATGCCGTTGAAGTCGGCAAGATCGGCGATGAAGATCTGGGCTATGAGGATGCGTGACTTGTCGCTGCCGGCCTCGGCGAGGAGCCGATCGATCGCGGCCAGCACCTGCCGCGTCTGGCCGCCGATGTCTTGCGTGGCGTCGTCGGCGACTTGGCCGGCGAGATAGACGGTGCCATTGTGAATGGAGGCCTCGCTATAGCGCGAGCTCGGGTGAAGTCGCTTGATGGTCGACATCGGAATGCTCCTGGGAATGATGCGATGGGTCAGCGCCATGTCGGGCCGATTGCCGATTCGCACGGGAGAATAGCTGAGCTCTCCGATCCATTGAACGCTGTGCGACGGCGGATCATCGAAGCGGCGTCAACGCGATGTCCGCAATGACGGGTCGATGGTCCGACGCGTCTTCGGTGCCAACCGTACAGTCGGTCAGCTCGACACCGGGGCTGACCAGGATGTGATCGATCCGGAGAAAGGAAAAGCCGGTGCGAAGCGCATGGCCATAGGTGTAGCCATAGCCGCGGCCGGCTGCGGAAAACGCGTCGCGCAGGCCTGCCGCGAGTAGCCGCGAGACGACCCAGGACGTTTCCGGGGCATTGAGATCGCCGGCGACGATGAGCGGCCGTTGCACCGCGGCAAGGGCGGATGCGAGCACCTTCGACTGGGCGAGACGATTCGCGTAGTTTCGCCGCCAGGTCGCAAAGCCTTCCAGACCCTCGTGACGCGTCGCGTTCAGACCTTCCCGGGGCGACTCGAAGTGCGCCGTGACGAGGGACAGCCGAGTACCTCGCACCTCGACCACACAAGTCACGAAGAGCGCGTCGTCGCCCGACGGCCCGAGTGTCTTGTGAACGCAATCGCTGAGCGGGAAGCGACTCGCCACGACATATTGCCCTGCCGCATAGACCTCACGATA